>DATKNJ010000370.1:0-3325 GCA_035541395.1 Anaerolineales bacterium | reverse complement strand
GCGGCATGGGCTTCATATCCGGCGCGAAGATGCCGATCTCGACCGGCTTCATGTCTACTTTGGTGGCAAACATGCGCAGCACGTCGGTGGACTTGAGCGAACCTTCCACCATGCGCACATACGCGATCACGCCTTTGTATGGGTCGTAATGCGAATCGAAGATGAGCGCGCGCAGCGGTGCGTTGTCCACGTCTTCGGGCGGAGGGACGCGCTGCACAACGGCTTCGAGGACTTGATCTACATTGACTCCATCTTTGGCCGAAATACGAATCACCGATTCGGGCTGGACCCCAAGCAGGCTGCCGATATCTTCGGCCACCTCATCGGGACGGGCTGAGGGCAGGTCGATCTTGTTGATGACGGGAATGATGGTGAGGTCGGCATCGAGCGCTTGGTAGAGATTCGCCAGCGTTTGGGCTTCGATACCTTGCGTGGCGTCGACCACAAGCACCGCGCCTTCGCAAGCTTTGAGCGCGCGGCTGACTTCGTAACCGAAGTCCACGTGGCCGGGCGTGTCAATCAAATTTAATTCATATTTGTTGCCATCTTTGGCAGTGTAGAACATGCGCACGGCCGAGGCTTTGATGGTGACGCCTTTTTCGCGTTCAAGGTCCATCGAATCGAGCACCTGCTCGGTCATCTCGCGTTCGGAGATGGCGCCGGTAAGTTGCAGGAGTCGGTCCGCGAGCGTGGATTTGCCATGGTCTACATGTGCGATGATGCAGAAGTTACGGATATGGTCGGTCATAGAAGCGAACGAAGTATAACCGAAATTATTTTGCTGCCAATGAACCAAAGGATTGCAATCGCGAAGAGATTGTGAGAGGGAAAAATAAAAAAACAAACGGCTTAATTATCCCCTTAAGAGCGGCAACAGAATTTACACTCGAAAAACTTCGATTACCGGCGTTTTGCTTTAGCTGTAGTAGTAGCGGTCGCTTTCTGCCAGGTAAGCGTGACATTGATGGCTGCTTCCACACTGGCCTTGGCGACCACTGCGGTTCCCTCTACGTCAAGTTTCAGGCCAAATTCTACCGCTATGGTATCTGGTCTTTGTGCGAGGGGAATAGCTTGAATGGCGGCGAGTGATTTCTTCGCCATGGCTTGCACGGTCTTCAGGGCTTGATCAACGGCTTCCTGAGATTTTTCGGCGATGTCGGTTGGGCTGAGACCAAACGTCCGCACGCCGGACGCGGGTTCAAATTCGACGAGGATGACATCGTCATTGTTCGAAACTTGCATAGTGGCCATCATTCCTCCTGACGGTTACGATTGCTATTGTATTGTAGCATTGAACAAAAAAACTTCAACAAGGAAAAATAAAGGCGACTCATTGTGAATCGCCTTTGAGAATCATCCCCATCTCCAGGTTGTGCCATCTTTGGTGTCTTCGATGGTCACGCCGAGGGATTTCAACTTGTCGCGGATCAAATCCGAGAGCTGCCAAAGTTTTTGTTTGCGAATCTCGGTGCGGACTTCGACCAGCAGGTTAATGAACCCATCTGCGTCGGCAGAACCTTTTTTCTCTTGCAAACGCAAGCCAAGCACGCCGGTCAGTGTGCGGAGCATGTTTTGCACGGCTTTGAGTTGATCGTCTGTTGCGTCCGCGTCGCGCGCGGTATTGATGGCTTTGACCAGTTCGAACAAGGCGGCCACTGCGCCAGCGGTGTTGAAGTCATCGTCCATGGTGGCGATGAAATTGGCTTTGGTCGCGTCTGCTGTGGATGTGAGTTCGGATGCACTGCCAGCGGGGAGTCCTTTCGCGGAGGGTGAAGCAAGCCGAAGTCCGGATTTGATGCGCTCCACATTCTTTTCCGCGGCATCGAGAGTCTCATCGTTGAACATCAGCGGCGCGCGATAAGTTCCGTTCAAGACCAACATACGCATTACGTCTGCATCACGCTTCGATAGAAATTCTTTGATGCTAACGATGTTGCCAAGCGACTTGGACATTTTCTCGCCGCCCAGTTGCAACATGCCGTTGTGCATCCAGTAGTGCGCAAAGGGCTTGCCGTTGAATGATTCGGATTGGGCGATCTCGTTTTCGTGGTGCGGGAAGATGAGGTCGTTGCCGCCGCCGTGGATGTCGATCTGTTCGCCAAGTTCGGCCAGGTTCATGGCCGAACACTCGATGTGCCAGCCAGGGCGGCCTTTTCCCCACGGCGATTCCCAAGAAGGCTCGCCGGGCTTGGCAGCTTTCCAGAGCGCGAAATCCATCGGATGTTCTTTGGCTTCTTCGACTTCGATGCGCGCGCCGGCTTGCATTTCATCCAATTTGCGACCAGAGAGTTTGCCGTACTCTTCGTCTTTGGTGACGCGGAAATACACATCGCCGTTGGGGGCAGGATAGGCATAGCCTTTGTCGATCAGGCCTTTCACCATGGCGATAATCTGATCCATGGTTTGCGTGGCGCGCGGATTCGATGTGGCGGGCAGGATGTTGAGGTCGAGCAGGTTCTGACGATAATCGTCGATGTAACGTTGTGCCAATGCAAACGGATCTTCGCCAAGTTGGTTGGCGCGGTTGATGATCTTATCATCCACGTCGGTGAAGTTCATGACGTGTTTGACTTTATAACCGCGGAATTCGAGGTAACGCCGCACGATGTCGAAAACCAAAGCGGACATGGCATGGCCAACGTGCGCGTCGTTATAAACGGTCACACCGCAGACGTACATCTTAACGAGGTTTGGCTCAAGGGTTTGAAAGTCTTCTGTTTTGCGCGTGAGAGTGTTGTAAATACGAAGCATAATAGCCTTTTGTTTATCCACAGATTACGCTGATTGCGCAGATTGTTTGATTGCATCTTCATAGTCCCAGATAAGACACTTGTATTGCAGACTGGGAGCGCCGAAGTTTATCAAGAGACCGCGCTTTAGGCCAGTGGCCTTGAGATAATTTAAGAGTTGTGCTTCTTCTACATTGGACAATCGAGACAAAGCTTTGAACTCCACAACAATTTCAGAAAAACAAATGAAATCGGCGCGATACTGAACTGGAAGTACAGCATCCTTGTATTTTACAGGCAAAGCAACTTCTCTTTCAAATGGAATTTGCTTTAGCGAGAATTCGATGACAGCTGCTTCCTGGTACACTGCTTCGAGAAAACTATGACCCATTTGGCGATGGATTTCCATTGCTGCACCAATAATGGCGTATGTCTGCAGATCACGTTCTTCTGCTGATTTCATTTTATTCCATCTGCGAAATCTGCTAAATCAGCGGATTATTTATTTCTCTTTCTGCCGTTTTCTTCATCCACGCGGGCGAAGATCATGCGGCCCGCGGCGGTTTGCAACACTTTGGTGACGTGCACATCCATAT
>DATKNJ010000369.1:0-7560 GCA_035541395.1 Anaerolineales bacterium | reverse complement strand
ACTGCCCACCGCGCGGCGTGAGGATTTGGACGCGGCCATTGCAGCGGCTGAGCGCGCGGAATCCGTGATGGCTGACATGCCCGCACATAAGCGCGCCGAAATCTTATTGCGTGCCGCGGCGCTTTTGCGTGAACGCTATGATGATTTCGCAAAGACTATCGCTGCGGAAGCTGGCAAGGCGATGAAGTTTGCGCGCGCCGAAGTCGATCGCGCCATCAGCACGTTTACGATTGCCTCAGAAGAAGCCAAGCGTTTACACGGCGAAACTATTCCTTTGGATGCTGTGCCCGCAGGCGAAGGTTATTTCGGTTTTTGGACGCGCCGCCCTGTGGGTGTGATCGCCGCAATCAGCCCGTTCAATTTTCCCCTCAACTTGGTTGCCCATAAAGTGGCGCCTGCGCTGGCTGCAGGAAATACACTCGTGCTCAAACCGGCCAGCACCACACCATTGGCCGCGGTGAAATTATGTCAGGTGCTCGAAGAAGCGGGCTTGCCTGCTGGCGCGATCAATTTGGTGATCGGTTCCGGCGGAACAGTTGGCGAATGGCTCATCACCGATCCGCGCGTCGATAAGATCACTTTCACTGGCAGTCCGCCAATCGGCGCACACATCCTCGCAGTCGCGGGCATCAAGAAGGTCACACTCGAATTGGGCAATACTTCACCGGTAATCGTCGCGCCGGATGCGGATTTGGATTTCGTGGCCAAACGCTGCGCGGTCGGCGCGTATTACAACTCTGGTCAGGTGTGTATTTCTGTCCAGCGTATTTATAGCCAGAAGCAAGTCTATGAACCGTTCTCGGAGAAATTTATCAAAGCGACTGAAGCAATGGTGGTCGGCGATCCGTTGGATGAGCGCGTGGATGTCGGGCCGATGATCGACTCGAAGGAAGTGGACCGAATCGAAGGTTGGGTGAAAGAAGCGCAGACATCCGGTGCAAAAGTATTGACTGGCGGCAAACGCGAAGGCGCGGTCTATTATCCGACTGTGCTGACCAATGTGAATCCCGATATGAAAGTGGTTGCGGAAGAGGTGTTCGCGCCGGTTGCTTCTGTCATCCAATGTGATGATTTCGAAGAGTCGCTCAAACAAGCCAACGACACGAAATTCGGTTTGCAGGTTGGCGTGTTTACAAAAGATGTGGATCGAGTCTTCAAGGCGGTTAAGCGTTTGAACTTCGGCGGAGTCATCATCAACGATACTCCTGCATTCCGTGCAGATCACATGCCGTACGGCGGCAATCGCCAGAGTGGACTTGGCCGTGAAGGTGTTCGTTTCGCGATGGAAGATATGACCAATATTCAGTTGGTCGCGATTCGTTTGAATTCATAATTATCATCGAGGAGAGAAAATGGAACACAAACTTTGGATTGACGGAAAATGGACTGACAGCAAAGGCGGAGGCGTGATGTCCGTCGAAAATCCGGCGATCGGCCAGAAGATCACGGAAGTGGTGGATGCCAGCCCGGAGGATGTCGATCTGGCTGTGCAGGCCGCGAAGAAAGCTTTCTATGATGGCCGCTGGTCGAGACTCGTTCCCTCTGAACGCTCGAAGGCGTTGTGGCGGCTGGCCGATCTGTTGGAAAAACATGCTGAAGAATTTGCGCATTTGGAATCAGAGAACACCGGCAAACCATATAAATTTGTCAGCCTGGGCGCGGACTTGATGTTCTCGATAGACAATCTGCGCTTCTTTGCTTCAGCCGCGCGCGATACACACGGCTCACACGCCGGTGAATATTGGCCAGGCTACACATCGTTATATCGCCGCGATCCAGTGGGCGTGGTTGGGCAAATCGCGCCGTGGAATTATCCGTTGATGATGGCGGTGTGGAAAATCGGTCCGGCTCTAGCCGCGGGTTGTACAACGATTTTGAAACCCGCCTCGGTCACGCCGTTGACCAGTTTGATGCTGGCCGACATCATCAAAGAAGCTGGTATCCCGGATGGTGTGGTCAACATTATCACCGGGCGAAGCGCGGGAAGATTGCTGGTCGAGCATCCAGATGTGCGCATGATCAGTGTGACTGGTTCGACCGAAGTTGGTCAGTCCATCATGCGGACCGCCGCGAACACGATCAAACGCGTGCATCTTGAACTTGGTGGCAAGGCTCCTGTGTTGGTCTTCGAAGATGCGGATGTGGAATTGGTGGCCTCAAAGGTCGCGTTGGCTGGTACGATCAATACTGGCCAGGATTGCACAGCCGCGACGCGCGTGTATGTGGCCGAGAGCTTGCGCAAAAAAGTCGAAGAGGCGTTGGTCGAAGCTGTACGCGCGACGAAGATTGGCGATCCCTTCGCGGATGACACGCTGATCGGGCCGTTGATCTCTGCCAATCAGCGCGAGACCGTTGCGGGTTTTGTGGAGCGTGCCAAAGCCGATGGAGCCAAGGTTCTAACTGGCGGCCGCGTGCCCAAGGATTTCCAGCAAGGTTATTATTACGAGCCGACGATTATCGCGGATGCCGATCAAAAGTCCGAGATTATCCAAAGCGAAGTCTTCGGCCCGGTATTGACGATTAATTCGTTCAAGAACGAAGATGAAGCTGTGTACTTGGGCAATGATGTTGTCTACGGGTTGGCTTCTTCTGTCTTCACGAAGGATGTAGGCCGCGCCATGCGCGTTTCCCAGCAATTGGAATTCGGCACGGTGTGGGTCAACGATCACATTCCGCTGGCCTCTGAAACACCGCACGGTGGATTCAAACAATCCGGCTTCGGTAAGGACCTCTCAGCTGAGGCTGTGGGCGATTATCTGGTCACCAAGCACGTGATGATTTTAAGATAATCGGGTCTGTTCTGATCCGTTCGGGGACAGGCAAAACAGCCTGTCCCTTTTCTTGATAGAAAGGTTTTCATGGTTACTCAGCTGTACGAAGAAAATTTTTCACACATGTCTCCCGTGTGGGGGCGTATCTTCAACTTCGTTGCCGAACGTGCCGAAGGTTCTTATATTTACACCACCGACGGAAAGAGACTGCTTGATTTCACTTGTGGCATCGGTGTGACGAACACCGGTCATTGTCATCCGAAAGTGGTCGAAGCGATTCGCGAGCAGGCCGGGCTTTTTCTTCACGCGCAAGCGAACATTGTGATTCACCAACCGATGTTGAAACTAATCGAAGAGCTGCGTCCAATCGTTCCGCCTTCCATTGATAGCTTCTTCTTTTCGAACTCCGGCGCGGAAGCCGTGGAAGGCGCAATCAAATTGGCGCGTGCTGCGACGGGCAAGCAAAATATCATTGTGTTCAGCGGATCGTTCCATGGTCGGACTGCCGGCACGATGGTTTTGACTACTTCCAAGACGATATACCGCGCGGGATTTGGCCCGTTGCCCGCGGGCGTTTTTGTTGCGCCATTTCCATACGCGTTCCGCCTCGGCATGACCGAGGAACAGGCTTCCGCTTACGCGCTGGAGCAACTCGAATATTTGCTCGCCTCACAAACTGCGCCGAAAGAGACCGCCGCGATTCTAATCGAATCCGTTTTGGGCGAAGGCGGGTATGTGGTTCCACCTGCATCGTTTATGAAAGGCCTGCGAGAGATTTGCGATAAATATGGAATCCTGTTGATCTTCGATGAAGTGCAATCGGGTTTTGGACGAACAGGAAAGTGGTTCGCGCTCGAACACTTCGGCGTTGTGCCGGATATCATCACGGCTGCAAAAGGAATCGCTTCCGGCTTGCCGCTTTCAGGCGTGTTCAGTCGTCTCGACCTGATGAAGAAATGGGAAACCGGTTCGCACGGCGGAACGTACGGCGGGAACGCGGTCGCATGCGCGGCGGGCGTGGCAACCATCCGCGCGATGCGTGACGAGAAGATGCTCGAGAACGCGACCGAGCGCGGGATCCAATTGATGACCGGATTGCGCAAACTGCAGGAGGATTATCCGCAAATTGGCGATGTGCGCGGTAAAGGACTGATGATCGGAACGGAATTTATCGTAGGAAATCATCCGAGCAAGGCCAAGCCGCTTGTAAAGGAAATTGTCCACGCGGCGGAAGAGCGCGATCTGCTTTTGCTGACTTGCGGCACGTACGACAATGTGATCCGTTGGATCCCGCCGTTGAATGTTTCGTCGGAACAAATCAATGATGGATTGAAAATTTTTGCAGATGTGTTGAAAACAACAATAAAATAATTCGTAAGGGCGACTGACCAGTCGCCCTTACCTAAAACAATATGCCCGAATTTAATCGTACAAACCTCGCGTCTCTCCTTCAACAAGAAGAACAACTCTTTCACAAAAATCATCCGAAATCATTTGAGTTGTATCAGCGCGCTTCCAAATCGTTGCAAGGCGGCGTGCCGATGCTATGGATGATTCGTTGGGCTGGATCGTTTCCGGTTTTTGTTAAGGAAGCGAAAGGTGCGCATTTCACGGATGTAGACGAAAACTCATATATTGACTTTTGTCTTGGTGACACCGGCGCAATGACTGGCCACGCCCCGGACGCGACTCTGAAAGCAATCAATGAGCAGGCGCAAAAAGGCATCACATTGATGCTGCCGTATGAAGATGTGATTTGGGTCGGCGAGGAATTACAGCGACGTTTTGGCCTTCCATTCTGGCAGTTCGCGCTTACGGCCACTGATGCCAATCGTTTTGTGCTGCGCATGGCGCGCATGATTACGGAGCGCCAGAAGATTCTCGTCTTCAATTATTGTTATCACGGCACCGTGGACGAAACCTTCATCACGCTCGATGAAGAAGGCACGCCGACATCGCGCGCCAACAACATGGGGCCGCAGGTCAATCCATTGCGTACAACGAAAGTGATCGAGTTCAACGATGTGGCCGCGTTGGAAACCGCGCTCTCGGCGCGCGATGTAGCCGCGGTCTTGGCCGAACCGGTCATGACCAATATCGGGATCATTCACCCTCAGCCTGGTTATCATGATGCGCTGCGCGAGTTGACGCGTAAATATGGAACGTATCTCATCATCGATGAGACTCACACGATCTGCGCCGGTCCCGGTGGTTACACCGCTTCACATGGACTTCAGCCTGATTTCCTGACCCTCGGCAAACCTCTCGCTGGAGGCGTTCCCGCTGCGGTCTATGGCTTTACGCGCGAAGTGTCGGACGCGTTCACGGCGAAGCTCTCTGTTGAAGATTCAGATGTGGGCGGCATCGGCGGAACGTTGGCAGGCAACGCGCTTTCCATCGCGGCGATGAAAGCGACTCTCGAAAATGTATTAACCGAAGAGTTTTATGCAAGAGCGATCAAATTGCAGGAACGTTTTACCGTGGGCATGGAAAGTGTCATCAAAGAATTCGATTTACCGTGGATTGTCAAAGTTCTCGGCAATCGCACGGAATATTGGTTTCGCCCCAAGCCGCCGAAAAACGGTGGCGAAGCACACGCCGCGGTTGATTCTGAACTCGACCGTTATATGCATCTGTTCGCGTTGAATCGCGGAATATTGCTGACGCCGTTTCATAACATGGCTTTGATCTCACCCGAAACCACCGAAGCAGATGTTGATACGCATACAAAAGTTTTTCGTGAAGCGGTAAAAACATTATTTGCATGAGATATTAAAAAAACAAACGGACTTTTGAGTCCATTTGTAAAAATATCCTGGGTGAGCCACCGAAGGGATTTGAACCCTTGACCGGTCGATTACGAATCGACTGCTCTACCAGCTGAGCTACGGTGGCCTTTTTTGCGAGCGGCGGGGATTATACAGGAGAACAACCAATCCTGCAAGTTTTCGGCCCTTCGCCTCGTCTATGCACGTGGAGAATTTATGCTTCGTATTGCCATGCTTTCTTATCATACTTGTCCGCTCGCGACGTTGGGTGGCAAGGATACGGGCGGGATGAATGTGTACGTCCGCGATCTTACGCGTCAATTAGGGCGCATGGGCATCCATGTGGATGTATTCACGCGTTCGCAAGATGAACATGTGCCACATGTTGTGCATGAATTGGGTTACGGCAATCGTGTGGTACATGTTCCGGCCGGGCCGGAAACGCCGCTTGAAAAACGCGAGATGACCGAATACATTCCGCAATTTGTGGAAGGCATCAAACAATTTGCGGAAGAGAAGGGCATTCACTATGACTTGATCCACAGCCATTATTGGATGTCAGGATTAGCGGCCGCGTCTCTTTCGGACGCCTGGGGCGGGATTCCGATTGTCCACATGTTCCACACGTTGGGCGAGATGAAGAATCGCATCGCGCGCACGGACGCGGAACGCGAGGGCGAGTATCGCATCGATGGTGAGAAGCAGGTTCTGGCGCGCGCCGACCGAATCATTGTCGCTACGCAGGCTGAACAAACGCAGCTTCGATTTTTATATAACGGCGACGCGCGCAAAATGGTCACTGTACCGCCGGGCGTGGACACAAGCCACTTTTATCCGATCTCACCGGATGAAGCGAAACAATTCATCGGGTTGAGGCCAGAGAATCACATGGTGCTGTTTGTGGGCCGCATCGAGCCGTTGAAGGGCATCGATACGATTATCAAGGCGATGTCTTGCATCAAGGTACATGATTTGATTCGGCCTGTCCATTTGGCGATCATCGGTGGAGAGCCGGATGGCAGCGCGCAGGAATTGACCGACGAGATGGCGCGCCTGCAAAAATTATGCGACGAATTGGCGATGGGACAAACGGTGATCTTCCTCGGCAAGCGCGGCCAGGATACGTTGCCTTATTATTATTCGGCGGCGGAAGTTGTGGTGATGCCATCGCATTATGAATCGTTTGGTATGGTGGCGCTGGAAGCCATGGCATGTGGTACGCCGGTCATCGCATCACAAGTGGGCGGATTGGCGTATCTGGTGCGCGATGGCGAAACAGGTTTCCATGTGCCTAATGATGACCCCGAGGCATTATGTGAAAAGCTAACTGCTTTGCTGGGTGATTCCAACTTGAGCCATTCAATGGGGGAGTGCGCGTTGGAATACGCACAGGATTATGCCTGGGAAAAGGTCGCTACCAAGATCGTCGATGTTTATAAAAGTTTATTGCCGAGCGAGGAGAGGGTTTTAGCAGAACCTTCTTGAAGTTGATTGCTCATCAAGTGGCGGATATTTTATTCCTTCATCTTCACAAGAAACAACGTGCTCCCATCCATTTCCTGTGTGCGCATCTCGAATTGATCTTTCAGGCTCTTGATCAACCGCGAGAGCTGACGCTGCCCATAGGTACGCGGGTCGAAGCCGGGATCGAGTTGATACAGCGCGTTGCCCATCAAATCCAGGCGCGCCCAGCCATCTTCCTGCACGGCCATATCGAAGGCTTGTTCGAGCAGTGGCATGGGATCAACTTCGCTTTTAGGTTTGGCTTGTGATTTTTTTCGGGAGGCCTGTGTTTTCTTTTTCTCGGCCACCAAATTTTCGGTATAGACGAACACATCACAGGCATTGACGAAGGGCTTGGGCGTTTTCTTTTCGCCGATTCCCATCACGAAGATCCCTGTTTCACGGATGCGAGTGGCGAGGCGCGTGTAATCGCTGTCACTGGAAACGAGGCAGAATCCATCCACCACGTTTGTGTGCAGGATATCCATCGCGTCGATGATCATGGCGCTGTCGGTGGC
>DATKNJ010000368.1:0-3507 GCA_035541395.1 Anaerolineales bacterium | reverse complement strand
CGCGGCGCAATTTGCCGAAGTCACTGTAGACACGGAAACCGGTCAGGTAACGGTAGACAGGCTTGTGATGGCGGTTGATTCGGGCGTAATCGTGAATCCGCTTACAGCTTCAGGTCAGATCGAAGGCGGAATGACTCAGGCTCTCGGCTACGCGGTCTGCGAAGAGATGCGCTACGATGACAAGGGCAACGCCATCGAACGCGACCTGGATCGTTATCACATCTTCCGCGCAGACGAAATGCCCGAACTCGAAACGATCTTTGTCGAGACCTTTGAGCCGAGTCACCCATTCGGTGTGAAAGCTGTAGCCGAGATTCCGATGGACGGTGTTGCGCCGGCCGTAGGTAACGCGGTATTGGATGCAGTTGGTGTAAACGTGGACGACAATCCGATCACGCCAGAAAAAGTGTGGGCCGCGCTAAGAAATAAATAACGGTAGCAGCAATGAAGCAAAAATACATCCTCGTAGCAATGCTGGTATTTGCTACGCTATATTTTTATCAAGACCCAGGCAGCAACGGGAATTCACGTTTGGATATGACGCGGGCGATTGTTGAACAAGGCTCCATCAATATCGATTCATATCATCAACAAATCAATTGGGACACTATCGACGAAGCCTCGTTCAATAGTCACTATTACACAGACAAAGGAATTGGAAGTTCGCTGCTGGCAGTCCTCCCTTATTTTCTGTTGTATAAATTATCGGCAGTGCTCGGGATCGCATTAAACAGTGTCGTTATCAAACACTTCGTGACGGCAGTGGTCATGGGAGGCGCGTTCACGGTCAACGGATTCGTTTTGTACCTGATTGCTGAAAAGATCAGTGCGAACCGTTGGAAAGCTTTATTGGCAACGCTGGCTGTTTCGATGGGCACCATGCTTTGGCCTTACAGCACGACATATTTCGGGCATGTCCTGGCGGCCACGTTCTTGACACTCGCCTTTTACAATCTGTTCATATCCACGACGAATCCCGAAATAATCTCCGCCAAAAACTGTCTTTGGGCAGGGCTATTCGCGGGCTTTGCTTTCATCACGGAATACACAACAGCTTTCGTCATTGTGGGATTGCTCGTTTATGCTTTATATATCTTAAGAAAACAAAATCCGCGTCAATTTATCCGCCTTAGCCTGGTCGCCATCTTCGGAGCGCTGATCCCACTCTCGATGTTTTTTGCTTTTAACTACGCGATCTATGGCAACCTGTTGGCAGTCGGTTATTCGCATGAAGCACTGCAAGAATTCCAAGCAGGCCACGCGACTGGCTTCATGGGAATCGGCCTGCCCGATTGGAACGCGTTCTATCGCCTGACGATCGATCCGCAGCGCGGATTGTTCTGGCAATCGCCGGTGCTGGTCTTATCGATACTTGGCTACTTCTTCATGCTAAAGAAAAAGATATATCGCGCAGAAGGATTGTTATCAGTATTTGCCATCACAAGCATGCTGCTGATGAACGCGGGATATTATATGTGGTGGGGCGGCTGGGCCTTTGGACCGCGCTTGATCATCCCGGCACTGCCCTTCTTTATCATTCCGTTCGCCGTTCTTCCAGATAACTTGAATCCGTTCCTCGAAGCATTGTCCATCGTCTCAATCGGACAGATGTTAATCCCACTGATGGGACAAATCCAATTTGTCATCAAGTATCAAACAGTAAAAAAAATATATCTTGTAGATGGCCAACCTTTTAAACACTTCTCGATCTTGTATCAATATGGTCTGCCCTTGATTGTAAAATTATTTAGAGCGGGCACTCCTTCGTGGAACCTGGGACACGCCATCGGAATTCCTTTCTTGTTAAGCGGCCCTACTTTCATCATTGTCGAGTCACTGCTCACAGGTTTATTCTACAGACAAACTAAAGCGCCGGGCATAAGCAGCGGCCCCATGGTTGTGCCGTTGACTCCCAAATATTCGAAAGCGCCTGTACGCTTGCACCGAAAATAAATTTATCCTGCAACGGCATTCCAACCCGCATTAGGAAACTTGGACCCGCTTCCCTTTTATTGTCGTACAGTAAAATAAGGCCATGGATCAAATCTACGTTATCGGTCATGTAAATCCAGATACCGACTCCATCGCGGCTGCCATGGGATATGCCTGGTTGCTGCGCGAACGCGATCAAGCGGAAACAGTTGCAGCTCGCGCGGGAGCGTTGAATCCGCAAACGGCATGGGTGCTGAAAACCCTCGGGCTTGAACCGCCTGTCTTGCTTACTGATGCGTCGCCGCGTTTCGAATCGGTCATGCATCGCCTCGATACAATTCGCCCCGAGTCGCAACTTGGCGCGGCCTGGACTCTTGCGAGTCGCACCGGCGGCATTGCGCCCGTTGTCAGCGAAGATGGCAAACCTTACGGCCTGATCAATGGTTTGAGTCTGTTTAAATATTTTACAGAAACGCTCGGCCCGCAGCCCGGCGAAACGACTGTTCGCTCGTTGATGTCCATTTCATGTGCGGAGGCAGCTGACACCGCTGTGCCAAAATATGCGGCCAACGCCCATATCCGTGATAGTCTCAATCGCTTGCTGCGCGATGAACACAATGATTATTGGGTTGTGGATGAAAACGGTTTGTATCTCGGCATTGCACATCAACGCGAAGTGCTCAACCCGCCGCGCCTGAAAATTATTCTGGTCGATCACAACGAACCGCGCCAGGCTATTGCTGCGCTCGAAGAAGCTGAGTTGTTGGAAATCCTTGACCATCATCGTCTCGGCAATCCACACACACACCAACCAATTCGCTTCACGGTGGATGTTGTCGGCTCGACTTCGACTCTTGTCAGCGAGCAGACGGCTGAAGCTGGACTCTCGATGCCTCCCGCGTTAGCCGGTGTACTTCTCGCGGGACTGCTAGCGGATACCCTTATCTTGGCCTCCCCCACCACCACGCCGCGCGACAAAGACGCGGCCGAGCGTCTTGCGCGTTGGGCTTTCGTTGGCGGCGGTCCACTGAAAGGCGAAACAATCGATTCGTATGGTCACGCCGTGCTTTCGGCTGGCGCCGGACTCGCTAATCGCGATCCGCATGATGTAGTCAACAATGATATCAAACCATATGACGCGGGCGGATTCAAATTCGCCATCGCGCAAGTCGAAGTGACCGACTTGATGCAGATTGGCGACCATCTCGAAAAATTACTGGCGGCTTTGAACGAACTACGCGACAAACGCGGTCTGGACTTTGCCATGCTGATGATCACCGATGTAGTACGCGGTACCAGTCGTTTGATCCTTTCTTCCGAGGCACCGCCCATTTTAGATGATCTGCCTTATCCACCACTCTCCGATGGCACGCGCGACGCGTCCGGGGTCGTCTCGAGGAAGAAACAGTTGTTGCCGGTCGTATTGGGATTGCTGGAAACGTAAAGTACCGAAATATTGCGTTCGCGAACCTGCTTACTTAAAAGAATTGAAAAGCAAATGAAATCCTTGTGCAAGGAAAAATAATCCATACAGGTGTTAGGATTATGGAAAAGAAAGCGTCATGGCACAAACAA
>DATKNJ010000367.1:0-5953 GCA_035541395.1 Anaerolineales bacterium | reverse complement strand
GCGAGCTTCTCATCGAGGTCAATTTTCGACCCACCCGGCAAAAGAACAATTTGCCCACCATGTTGATTTGCAACCAACGGCTTAAGCAAATCCGGGCGCACAGCGGGTAACTTTTCAAACGCACCGGGACTCGGCAATTTGAACTTGTCCGCGGGCAAGGTGTGAATATCGGTGCGACGCCACGCCTCTTCGGTGTTGGCGGGGAGAGTCAGACGTTTGAACGCGTCCCAAGCTGAGGCGCGGTAAGACGCGAGCACGCTTCCCGCAGGAATCATCTCCTGCGTGAAAGCGAAATCCTTGGCAACGGTATCCGCGCGTTTTGTTCGAGTAACTACAACTTTTGGTTTCTCTTGCATGTTTATCCGATCGAGCCTTCCATCTGAAGCTGGATAAGGCGATTCATTTCAACCGCATACTCCATCGGCAGTTCCTTGACCAATGGCTCGATGAAACCGGAGACCACCATCGTGGTGGCTTCCTCTTCGCTCAGGCCGCGCGACATCAAATAAAAGAGCTGCTCTTCGCCGACTTTCGATACCGAAGCTTCATGGCCGATGGTGACATCATCTTCATCGATCTCGATATATGGATATGTATCCGAGCGCGATTGCGGATCGAGCAACAACGCATCGCAAACCGTATTGGACTTGACGCCCTTCGCGCCGTTATAGACTTTCAGCAGGCCGCGGAACGAAGCGCGTCCACCGCCCTTGCTGATGGACTTTGATGTCACTTTGCTGGACGTGTTCGGCGCGAAGTGATACATCTTGCCGCCCGCGTCCTGCGTTTGACCCGGACCTGCGAACGCCATCGAAAGCATTTCGCCATGTGCGCCGGGTTCCATCAAATAGCAGGATGGGTATTTCATCGTGACTTTCGAACCGAGATTGGCATCCACCCATTCGTGCGTGCCGCCTTCAAAAACTTTCGCGCGTTGTGTGACGAGGTTGTACACGTTCGTAGACCAGTTTTGGATCGTCGAGTAGCGCGAGCGCGCACCCTTCTTGACGATGATCTCGATCACGCCGGAGTGGAACGAGTCAGTTGTGTATTGCGGCGCGGTACAACCTTCCACATAATGCACCGAGGCGCCTTCATCCACGATGATCATCGTGCGCTCGAACTGGCCAACATTGGCCGTGTTCAAACGGAAATAGGCCTGTAAAGGCAAATCCACTTTCACGCCTTTCGGCACATACACAAACGATCCGCCGGACCACACTGCCGAGTTCAATGCCGCGAACTTGTTATCTTCAATCGGAATGACCGTTCCAAAGTATTCGCGGAACATATCAGGATACTGCCGCAGGCCGTCTTCAATCGAAAGGAAGATCACGCCCTGTTTTTCGAGATGTTCCTGAATCGAGTGATAGACCATTTCACTTTCGTATTGCGCGCCGACACCCGCGAGGAACTTGCGCTCGGCCTCAGGAATACCCAACTTATCAAAAGTATTCTTGATGTTGTCCGGAACATCATCCCAGGATTTTTCGCTTTTCTCGGTCGGCTTGACGTAATAATAAATATCATCAAGATTCAACTCAGAAAGAGGCGGACCCCAATTCGGCATCGGGCGTTTTTGAAAATGGTCAAGTGCCTTCAAACGAAAGTCGAGCATCCATTGTGGCTCGCCCTTCATATACGAAATTTGCTGAACCACTTCACGGCTCAAACCCTTTTGAGATTTGAACACGTAATTCTCAGGATCGTGGAACCCGTACTTGTATTGCCCAATCCCTTCAAGAATCTTTTCGTCACTCATAGTTCACCAGTCATTTCTGCCGATGAAAAGCCGCCTCGCGCCGACCCTTCACCTGCTACCGTTATTTCGACTTAACGTTAAGCTGTGGCCGTATCCTCGTACTTCTCGCGAATCCACTCGTAGCCTTTCTCTTCAAGATGGAGCGCCAAGTCCGGGCCGCCCGATTCGACAATCCGTCCGCCCATCATCACATGAACGATATCCGGCTTGATGTAATTCAATAAACGCTGGTAGTGCGTAATGACCAGCACGCCCAAATCCTTGCCCATCAATGCATTGACGCCATCGGCTACAATGCGCAGCGCGTCGATGTCAAGGCCGGAGTCGGTTTCATCCAAAATGGCAATTTCCGGTTTGAGTGCGGCCATCTGTAAGATTTCGGCGCGCTTCTTTTCACCGCCAGAGAAACCGTCGTTGAGATAACGGCCCGCAAAATTCGGATCCATCTTGAGGAGTTCCATCTTTTCCTTGAGCATCTTGCGGAACTCAGGGATTGGCATGCCTTTATCTTCGGGGTTTGCCACACGGCGGCGGGCATTGACAGCCGAACGCAGGAAGTTGGCGACGGTCACGCCCGGAATGGCAACCGGATATTGGAACGCCAAAAACAGGCCGAGGCGGGAGCGCGCGTCCGGTTCCAAATCCAAAACATTTTGACCTTTAAAAAGAACTTCGCCTTGGGTAACGGTATAACTCGGATGCCCCAGTAGCGTGTAAGCAAGCGTGGATTTGCCCGTTCCGTTCGGGCCCATAATCGCGTGAACCTTTCCCTGCTCCACAGTCAGGTCGAGGCCTTTCAGGATTTCCTTATTTTCGATACTCACGTGGAGATTCTTGATCTCGAGTTGCGACATGCAGATGTGCTCCTAAATTTCAAAATCACACTGGCTTATTTAGACGACTCAAGCCAAAAATATCTAACTCCCCTGCATGTAGCCGAATTTTTCTGCCAGACGGCGGCATTATAGCAGGGTCAGAGAGAAAAGTCAATATTTATCATATTTTTCTAGTATATTCAGGCTTCCCCACCTCAGAGCGCTGCTATTCCGCACCCAAATACGCTTTCCTCACCATTTCGTTCTCTTTCAAATTCTGGGCGGTGTCGCTCAAAACAATCTGTCCGCTCTGAAGCACATAGCCGCGCGAAGCAATCGAAAGCGCCATGAGCGCGTTCTGTTCCACCAATAGAATCGTGGTGCCCTGCCGGTTAATCGACTGGACGGTATCAAAAATACTCTCGACCAAAATAGGGGCAAGACCCATGGATGGTTCATCCAACAATAGCAAATGCGGGCGCGACATCAATGCACGTCCAATCGCCAGCATCTGTTGCTCGCCACCGGAGAGCGTGCCCGCCACTTGCGAATAACGTTCCTTCAGGCGCGGAAAGACCGTAAAAACCATCTCCAAGTCGCTCTCAAGATTTTGATGCTTGACATTCCGATGGTACGCACCCAAATCCAAGTTTTCCGAAACAGTTAAGCGTGCGAAAATCCCGCGGCCCTCTGGAACCATCGAGACACCTTTATAAACAATCTCGTGCGGTTTTGCCACAACAAGATCTTCGCCATTCAGAGTCACCGTTCCTTGACGCGGTTTGGTCAAACCACAAATCGTCGATAGAGTGGTCGTTTTACCAGCGCCGTTCGCACCGATCAACGTAACAATCTCACCTTTCTCAACCGTGAGTGAGATCCCTTTTAAAGCGTGGATATTGCCGTAATACGTATGGATATTAGAAACTTCAAGCATTGCCATAGAAATAATCCTTACGAACCTGCTGCCTGCTCATCAGACGTTCCGAATTCAGAAGCCGACCTTCCCAGATATGCCTCGATCACCCTGACATTATGCTGAATCTCAGAAGGAGTCCCCTCGGCAATCTTTTCACCATAGTCCAGCACCGCAATCTGCTCACTCACACCCATCACCATTCGCATGTCATGCTCAATCAGCAAAATGGTGATCCCCAACTCATCGCGCAAACGGCGGACAAAATTCACCATCTCAGCTGTCTCGTTCGGATTCATGCCCGCGGTCGGTTCATCCAATAATAACAACTTAGGTCTACTGGCCAAAGCACGCGCAATTTCCAAGCGACGCTGCGCACCATAAGGTAAGTTATGAGCCGGTTGATCGCCCAAACCCGTGAGGCCCACAAAGCCAAGCAGGCGACGCGCTTCCTCGACTGCCACTTCCTCTTCTTTGATCGCGTGCGGCGTATGAATGATTGCTTCCGCCCAACCAGATTTCAAACGAGTATGTTCACCAACCAGAATATTTTCCAAGGCACTCATCGCAGAAAATAATCGGATATTCTGGTAGGTCCGGGAAATACCCAGATAGGCGATTTGATCCGGAGATAATCCAACCAGCGATTCACCAAAGAAGAGAACATCGCCTTCTTCAGGTGTGTAAAAGCCTGTAATACAGTTATAGAATGTAGTCTTTCCGGCACCGTTGGGGCCAATTACACTGAAAATAGAATTTTCGGGAACTACTAAATCTACGCGATCAACGGCCAGCAGACCACCAAACCGCTTGGTGAGGCCGCGAGTTTCCAAAGCAATATTCATTTAGACTCTCCCTCCTTTTCCGCATTTGGCGAAGCGCCGTCTTGCTGCAACTCCAATTTGCGACGCGAGGGCGGAATAATTCCCTCCGGGCGGACAAGCATCATCACCACCAGCAAGGCTGCAAACGCGAGCACGCGATAGTTCTCAAGCTCGCGCAGAATCTCAGGCAGGCCTTTCAAAACAAATGCGCCCGCGATCACGCCCGGAATACTTCCCATCCCACCGACAATCACCGCAGATAACACATTGATGGAGACCATCAAGTTGTAGTCTTCCGGTCCTGTGAACTGATTGCGAGCCGCAAATAAGACACCACCCAAACCCGCAAAGGCCGCACCGATCGCAAAAGCCAATATCTTGTGCTTGAGTACACTGATTCCCATCGCGCGTGCGACAGTCTCATCCTCGCGCATGGATTCCCAAGCGCGTCCCACACGCGAATTCTGCAAGCGTCTCGTTACAAAAATGGCAAGCAACACGGAAAGCAAAATCAAATACACATATCCAATATCGTTAAAAGCCTTACCAAACAATACCGGTCCTCCTACATTGCTAACGCCTTTGGGGCCGCCTGTGAACCAAGTCAACACATCGCTCTTGGCCAAAATACCGACGATCTCGCCAAAGCCAAGAGTCACAATCGCCAAATAATCACCGCGCATACGAAGAACTGGAATGACCAAAAGAATACCCACGATGGTCGCGGCAATAATACCGATGGGAAGCACCAACCAGAAATTCCACATCAAATGATGCGGCAGTGGTGCGGTCAACAAAGCAACGGTATATGCGCCAATGGCATAAAACGCGACGTATCCCAAATTCAGTAAACCCGCCAAGCCAACGACAATATTCAAACCAAGGCCAAGCAAAACATAAATGCCCACTGTGCCAATGGTGTAATTCCAATATTGCCCAACATTCAAAGGCAACCAAACCATCACCAACACAAGAATGCCATAAAGAATATATGTTGACCATTTGCTGGCGCGGAAACGAATCATCCCGGGCAAGCGATTCACCCGATCCCAAATGCTGCGCCAACCACGAACCAACTTGCCCCATAAATCACTAACCTGAAAACCGTAGGCGATCATCCCACCTAAAACACCGGTAACCGTTAAGAATCCAAACAAATACAAAGCGCCGAGCAGAGGCGGCTGTCCAAACAAAAACAACTTTATTGATGGAGGCAAAAGCTGAGATAAATATGTACTTATCTTTACTCCAGCAGCATTGAGTGCACCGGTGACATATGCAACCAAGGCGGCCAATAATCCGTGAGTCAGGCTCGCAATTAATGAATCACGGAAAACTGCAAACCAGCCCTGGCCCTGACTCATACCAGCCTGACGCGCACCTGCCCATACCCCAAGAATCGCCATGAAAAGTGCAAAGCAAAACGTCTGAGCGCTCAACCCCAGGATCATCGCATCATCACTGATCTTAAATAAATTCTGGATAATCTGGCTGGCGACAGTTGTAAAACCGATCAAATAGAGAAAGATGGAAACAACTCCAAAGATGACCCCATTGTTCAATGAGGAACTGATAGGCTTCTTCATCATACTTTCTCCTCGGTCAACACTTCGCCCAAGATACCGGTCGGACGGAA
>DATKNJ010000366.1:0-16274 GCA_035541395.1 Anaerolineales bacterium | reverse complement strand
GATCAAATACGGTACGACGATCAACAGCATCCGCGCTTTGAATCATCTAAGCGATACCACGGTCTATGAAGGGCAGGTTTTGCTGATTCAAAAAAGTGCGACTCAACCTCCGCCGGTCACGGCTACCGTTCCCCAATCATTGACTTCTACCCCCGAAGCGACGCGTTCTCCCACCGCGACTCAGCCATTTACATCATCGACCGCGACGAGTCAGTCGACGGTTGAATCTACTTCTACGGATTCAAGTAATGGTTCGGCTTCTACTCTTGTCATGAGCGTCTTTTTGCTTGTGATCATCCTTGGAAGTGCTACAGTGGTTTGGTTTATTCGCACTCCGGGCGACACAAAAGATCGTCGGTAATTTTTGGTTTGGAAGATAAGTCTTGTCTTAACAAACTGTGTTACTTTTTAACCTTGACTTCGTAGAATTTTATGAAAGGTATAATAAAAAGTCTTTGCGCAGTCTAACACGCGCAGGACAAGGTTAAGTGAATGATGGATATTTCTATTGCGCTTGGTGGTGGGGGTGCGAAGGGGAACTCTCACATCGGTGTTTTGCGACGCCTTGAAAAAGAAGGATATCGTATTCGTGCGGTGGCGGGTACCAGCTTCGGCGGGCTGGTCGCGTCGTTCTACGCGGCAGGTCGAAGTCCGAATGAGATCGAAGAGATTTTTTGCAATGTGGATCAATCCACTTTGTACACGCGTCATCCCGGGGAAGGTCCATCCTTGCTGGGTCTCTCGCGCGTCAACACCTGGTTGGACGAAGTGCTTGGCGAAGTCACGTTCGACGAATTGAAGATTCCATGTGTGATGACTGCCGTGGATTTGAATCAGGGCAGCGAAGTGATTCTCTCGAAAGGGCGTGTGAAAGATGCCGTGCTTTCGACGATTGCTCTTCCGGGCATCTTTCCGCCGTTTCGCATGAATGGCTGGGAATTGGTGGATGGTGGTGTGTTGGATCCGGTGCCGGTCGCGCAGGCCCGCAAGTTGGCTCCGCGTTTACCGGTGGTTGCGGTCGTTTTGAATCAGCCGCTTGGTGAAGGACCTCAAACTTGGTCGATGCCGATGCCAAGTATTCTGCCGCGTCTGATCACAGAACGCCTCAGCCGACTCAATTTCGCACAAGCCATGGATATCTTCATGCGTTCCATGCAAGTGGAGAGCCGCGCGGTGACGGAGTATCGCCTGCGAGTCGATCAACCTGAGGTTGTGATTCGGCCCAATGTGGATTCGGTCGGCGTGCTCGACCATGTGGATGTGCATGAGATTGCAAAACTTGGCGAAGAGGCAACTGAATTGGTTCTGCCTGATCTCAAACGCGCGGTGGCTTGGCCGGCGCGACTTGGCCGCTTAATGAGAGGTAACAATGAAACGTGATCTGCGTGAATATGCCAAACAGACTAATATCCGACTCGGAGTCGGTGCGTTCGTGCTGCTCTTTATTATAGGTCTCGGTTTGATCTGGTTGATCTATGGCGGTGGTGCGGCCTCATTTGGCTTTTTCTGTCTATTGGCCGGATTGACTCCGGTGGTGATGATCGTTCTGATCTTCTTCGCGATTGATTGGATTCTAGGAAGTGCCCGCCCTAAATGATACCGAGTTGACTCAGTTCAATAACTGGACGCTGCGCGTTCGGCCCGCCGCGGTTCAGCCCGCGCGCCTGTTGCTTTTGATTCACGGCTGGACGGGCGATGAAAATTCGATGTGGGTCTTCGCGCGCGATCTCGCTACTTCATTTTGGATGATCGCGCCGCGTGCGCCGTACACCACCGAACCCTCTGGTTATTCCTGGCGTCCGTTTCATCTTGAGAACTACGGCCAGGCGACTCTCGAAATGATGCGTCCGGCCGCTGATGATTTGATCCGTTTTGTGGACGAGTATTCAGCTTCGGTCGGTGTCGATGCGACCCAATTTGATACGATGGGATTCAGTCAGGGCGCGGTGATGGTTAATATGCTGGCATTGTTATATCCGCAGCGCGTGCGTAAAGCTGCTGCTTTGGCGGGCTTTGTGCCGCGCGGGTTGGATGAAGTGATCGCGCGGCGGCCGCTCGAAGCGAAGCAGATGTTCGTCGCGCACGGAACGCTGGACGATCAAGTTCCTGTTGAGCGCGCCCGCGCCTCAGTCGCTTTGTTGGAACGAGCCGGGGCGAAAGTCACATATTGTGAAGATGAAGTGGGTCACAAAGTGAGCGCGGGATGCTTGCGCGCGCTGAAATCCTACCTGCAAGATTAACATCAACTGAGTCGGGCGTTGACGATGCTTTTGTTTGCGGGTATGCTTGGTTCGTTATTTACATTTTATAAAAAGGGAAGTGCGCATGAAGCGACCCATTTCTCGACGTGATTTCATGAAGTTGACAGGTTTGAGTTTAGGTGCATTGGCTTTGCGACCATATTTGAATACGCAGCCATTGCCGCAATTTCCGAAAGGCGATAAGTTGGGCAGAGTTGCGGTTCAGCCCAATTACAACTTCACTATGCTTCGGCCAAGTCCGAACGAAAACGATTCTGTGATTCGACAAGTGGCGCAGGATGAGGTGGTTGTTTGGCAGCGGGAAGTGATCGGCACCAGCGTCTCCGGCCGCACCAATCGAACCTGGGTGGAAACACCCGATGGTTACATTTACGCTCCGGACCTTCAGCCTGTTCGCAATTTGCCGAACGCGCCTGTCACCGGAATCCCGGGGGGCAAGAATGGATTTTGGGCGGAGGTTACGGTTCCTTATGTAAACCTGGGACTTTTGAATCCTCCTGCGAGATCGCCGGCGATAAAGTATTTGCAACAATATAATCAACCGATTCGTCTGTATTATGGTCAGGTGGTGTGGATCGACGCGGTTGGTGCCGATAGTAACGGGACGGTTTTGTATCGCTTCAACGAAGACACGGGTCACGGGTATGGGTATGGCGATGTCTTTTTGGGAGAAGCCGCGGCTTTCAAAGTTTTGACTGCCGATGATGTCTCGCAGATCAGCCCGAATGTCGATCCGGCTACCAAGAAAATTACGATTGACGCCACGCCCGGTCGCCAGACTCTCTCATGCTTTGAAGGCAACTCCGAAGTATATTTCTGTCGAATCTCCAGCGGGTACGGAGAAAAGTTCTCCACGCCCACAGGCGATCAGGCGATTTCGTGGAAGATCTTTTCCATCCACATGGCTGCCAACACTGGCTCCGATAGCGGCTACGATACGATGGGTGTACCGTGGCCTGTGTTCTTCAACCAGCCGGCTGGCGCGGCGATTCACGGAGTCTTCTGGCATAATGATTTTGGCGTGCGTCGGTCGCATGGCTGTGTGAACGTCTCGCCGGAAGATGCCAAATGGATTTACCGTTGGACAATGCCGTTCGTTTCATTGGATCAAAGCGAATGGCGCACAACCGATTGGACAAAGGTGGGCGGTGCGTACAGTACAGCTGTATCTGTCAGTGAGTTGCAGGCCTGATGGATATTTCCCAAATCACTCTTGGGCTGGCGTTTTTGGCGGGATTGGCTTCCTTCCTTTCACCCTGTGTGTTTTCGTTGGTTCCCGCGTATGTAGGTTATCTTGGTGGACGCGCGGCGAGTGGCGAGAATACGCCTTCCAACCGTTGGGTGACGGTGAGTCACGGGTTGGCTTTTGTGCTTGGCTTCAGCCTTGTCTTTGTGTTGTTGGGCGTTGCCGCAGCCGCGGCCGGTCAGTTTCTATATGCCCTGCGTGATTGGCTGGCAAAGATCGGCGGGATCGTTGTCATCATCTTTGGTTTGCATATGATCGGCGTATTTCGTATCCCATTTCTGGAATATGACACACGCGTCTCCACCGCGCCGGATCGCCGTTTGGGCTATCTCTCGTCGGCGTTGATGGGAGTCTTCTTCTCGGCGGGATGGTCTCCTTGTGTGGGACCAGTTCTCGGCGCGATCCTGACGCTGGCTGTCAATGGTGGTTCCATCTCGTTGGGCGCGTCGCTTCTGACCGCTTATTCCGCGGGATTGGCCGTCCCGTTTTTGGTGGCAGCGTTTGGAATTGGCTGGGTCACGACCATCCTTCGCCGATACGGCAAAGTGATGCGTTATGTGGAAATTGCAATGGGCGTTCTGTTGGTGATCGTTGGTGTGATGCTGTTCGCAGGCATCTTCGAGTTGATCGCTCAGCGTGCGCAATTCTTCTGGATAAATTTTGGAATCTAATTTAGCGTTGCAAGGAGTTGAAGGTGTTGATTGTTACACTGTACGTTCGCAAAGATTGCAAGCTGTGTGACGAAACCAGGAATGACCTGCAAGCTCTGCAGGAAAAATTTCCTCATCGGCTCGTCACTGTTGATATTGATTCCGATTCTTCGCTAAAAGAGAAATTCGGCGAGTTGGTTCCGGTTCTGGAAGTTGGACCGTACCGTTTGCAAGCGCCGATCTCGCGTCAAAATTTGGAGATGACTCTCGGCGCGGCGGGCGACCGTCGTTCCCAGCTTGAACAAATCGGCGGCGAGGTTTACGAGAATCGCGTCCGCCGCGGCCAGACCTTGTCCGGTTCTGACCGCGCCTACTTTTGGATCTCACGTCATTATATGGCTTTGTTGAATCTGCTGGTCTTTTTATATGTGGGTCTGCCATTTCTGGCTCCAACTTTGATGGAAGCTGGACTGGATGGCGCGGCGCACGCAATTTACACGATGTATAGTCCGTTGTGTCATCAGTTTGGATTCCGTTCGTTTTTCTTGTTTGGTGAACAGCTTTATTATCCGTTGCCGGAAGCGCACGTTGCCAATGTCAAGACCTTCGACCAGATTACGGGAATTCAAAATTTGAGTGACCCGACCAGTGTTTCACGCCTGCAAGCGCGCGAGTATATCGGCAACAGTACGGTCGGTTATAAAGTGGCGATCTGCGAACGTGATGTAGCGATCTACGGCGCGATCTTGTTGTTCGGTCTCATTTACGCTCTTACAGGCCGCCGCCTGCCGGCACTGCATTGGATTCTGTGGATTTTGATTGGCCTCGGCCCGATTGGTTTGGATGGTTTCTCGCAGCTCTTTAGTCAATTCAATTGGCCGTGGTTGGCCACAATTCTTCCATATCGTGAGAGCACGCCGTTCTTGCGTGTGTTGACCGGCGCATTGTTCGGCTTTGCCACTGCCTGGTTTGCTTATCCATATATCGAAGAATCGATGCGCGAGACTCGCCAGTTCTTCGTCAAGAAGTTTGCTGTGTTGGAAGGCGCTTCTTAGTTCAGCCATTGATGAAAGCGGATAAAAGTCATTCTTTTCTCACCGCGAAGCTGCGAAGCGCGCGAAGAAAGAAAAAGGTATCGCGTTCTTCCTTTCTTCGCGGTGCAAATTTCAACATCTCATCTGTGTTTATCTGCGGTTAAAAAATTTTAAAACCTAATTACTAGCTCATGCCTTTCTCTGAAAACAATCACATTCGTTATTACACCTTTGATATTTTTCCGCACAATGTTTTGCATGGAGTGATTTCACGTCACGGCGGATCGAGCCCCGCGCCGTGGGATTCGCTCAACGTGGGCGGGACCGTTGGCGATGATCGGACGCGCGTGCGCGAGAACCGAGCGCGCAGTTTTGCGGCGTTTGGCCGCGACCTCGCGTCCATCTTCGACGTTTGGCAGGTTCACAGCGCGGACGTTGTCTACGCTGACGCGCCGATCAATCCTGACACCGACCTGACCAAAGCCGATATCATCCTCACCGACAAGCCCGAAGTGACTCTCTTCATGCGCTTCGCAGATTGCGTGCCGATTCTGTTGCACGATCCGAAGAAGAACGTGATCGGCATCGCGCACGCAGGTTGGATGGGAACTGTACGCGGCGCGGGTCGAGCGGCCATCGAAGGAATGCAATTGCGTTACGGCTCGAAGCCCGAAGATATTCTCGCCGCCATTGGCCCTTCGATTGGGCCTGACCATTACGAGGTCGGCGCGGATGTGATCGAGCAGGTAAATGAATCGTTTGGTGAGCAAGCGAAAGGTCTGATCGAGATGCGTGAGGGGCGGACATATCTTGATCTGTGGAAGGCCAATCAAATCCAATTGCAAAACGCGGGCGTACAACAAATCGAAGTCGCGGGCTTGTGCACAGCTTGTCATCTCGACGATTGGTATTCACACCGCGCCGAGAAAGGCAAGACAGGGCGCTTTAGCGCGCTGATGGCGTTGAACGGAAAATGATCCTTCCCTCAGAACGCGCCCTGAGAATCATCTCAGATGACTTAAAAAATCATGTAGGTGAGTTGAAAAATCACCTGAGATGATTTAATAAATCACGTAGATGAATTTGAAAATCATCTAAGATGATTTAACGGCCCATATCAGATGGTTTTGGCGATTTTTTCGGGATGTGAACGGGAGTGTTTTTCTAACACAAGGTCACGAAGTCGCAAAGACCCCAAGGGATTCCTGACTTTGTGCCTGCGTGACTTCATGGTTGATCTGCAAGATTGCATACTTCCGAGTTATAGGCGTGAGTTGAGCGTTTCGATCGGCGGGAGGTAAAATTGCTTTCATGGTCGGCCTCGTTTCTTCCATTCGTGAACGATATTTACACACCTTAGATTGCATTGCGGCGGCAGCCAAATCGGTCGGACGCGATCCAGATTCCATCCGCCTAGTGGTGGTCACGAAAGCCCAGCCGCTGGAAGTTGTCCAGTCCGCCATCGAAGCAGGGGCGAAAATACTTGGCGAGAATTATCCTGAGGAAGCTGTAAACAAGATTCAAGCTTTGGCCGCGCAATCTGCGGTAGAATGGCACATGATCGGTCACGTGCAGAGCCGCAAAGCTCACCTGGTGACCGAGCACTTTAACTTGATCCATTCGCTGGATAGCCTGAAGCTCGCTTCGCGCCTCGACCGTTTTGTAGCGGAGGCGGGGCGGACGTTGCCTGTGCTGTTGGAATTCAACGTCGGCGGCGAGGAGAGCAAATCGGGTTGGTCTGCCTGGGACGAGACGCATTGGCCGGATTTGCTGCCATCGGTCTCTTCCGTGCTGGCGCTATCGCATTTGCAGGTGCGCGGGCTGATGGTCATGCCGCCCATTGGCGAGCAAGCGGAAGCTTCTCGCATTTATTTCCAGCGTACGCGGCGCCTGCAGGATTTCCTGGCGAAACATTTGCCGCAGGCGGATTGGGCTGAGCTTTCCATGGGCACCAGCGGCGACTATGAAGTGGCTGTGCAGGAAGGCGCGACTTTGGTACGGGTTGGAACGGCGATCGTTGGGCCGAGAAAATATTCCACGGAGGTTTAATGGCGGAACTGGCAACCTTAATTAACACACTTGGCAACATTCTGATCTTGATTGTATTTGTTTCGGCTCTGCTTTCGTTTTTTCTTCCGCCGTATCACCCGGTGCGCGAGGCGTTGGATCGAATTGTGGATCCCATGTTGAATCCGATCCGCCGCATCATACCGACCCTGGGTGGGCTTGATTTCAGTCCGTTGATTTTGATCATCCTGATTCAGTTCGTAACGCGCGTACTGTCTGCGCTGATCTATCCTTGACGAGGTTCTTGTATGCCCAAACGCAGTTTTCATTTACACGATGGCAAAATGGGATCGGCTCTGGCCGTGCGGGTCACGCCGCGTTCCAGTCGAAATAAAATCGCAGAAGTCTTGAGCGATGGCACAGTGAAAGTCTACATCGCCGCGCCGCCCGTGGATGATGAAGCCAATGTGGAATTAATCAAATTCCTGGCCGATGTGCTGGGCGTGCCCAGAACGCGGCTGGAGATTGTAGCGGGCATGACCGGCCGCGATAAGTTGATCTCTGTCTTGGACATGGATGCCGAGACGGTAAATAAACGCATCCTGGCATATCTCGAATAGCTAAAAAAGAACTGGCCGCTGAACGGCCAGTTCTTTTTTAAAGTTCTATTGTATGGTTGTTCCGTATAACCTGCGATACACCACATAAATTTCATAGATACTGCGGATGTAATCGCGCGTCTCATCGAAGCGGACGACTTCCAAAAACAGATCGGGATCGT
This sequence comes from Anaerolineales bacterium, assembly GCA_035541395.1. Lineage (GTDB taxonomy): Bacteria > Chloroflexota > Anaerolineae > Anaerolineales > Villigracilaceae > JACPVF01. The sequence goes on along the minus strand of DATKNJ010000366.1, from coordinate 8,295 downwards.
TGTTTGAAAGTTTTTCCCATTCCAGCGCATTGCCGGGACCGCCGTTATACGCGGCCAACATGGCATATAAATTACCTCCCAGCAAGTTCCGATTCGTGGCGAGATAATGCGCGCCGAATTCCATGCTGACGTTCGGACGATATAAATCATCAGCGACATAATCCACGGGCCAGCCGAGTGCGCTGGCGATGCTTGCGCCTGTGCTTGGAACGATCTGCATCAGTCCGCGCGCACCGGCAGTGGAGCGAACAAAGCCCTCGAATAAACTTTCCTGGCGCACCACGCTGAACAAGAAGAGTGGATCAAATCCCTCGGTTTGTGCATCGGGCACAATCAGATCGGAATAATATAGTCCATAGCGCACATGACTGAAATAAGGCGGTGCCATTAACGATTGGTTGGAATCGTTCAAGCCTGCCAGCGTGAGAACTTGTCGGAGGGCGAAGATGGCGGAACGATACAATCCCAAATCCAATAAATAATTGCCGAGCCGATAACTCTGCACCGCGTCACTGCTGACACTGTTGCGTAAATCTTCGAACTCGACGCGTGCGTCATCGAATAGGCCGAGGCTCCACAACTCGGTGCCGCGCACAAAGCGCGGGTCCTGAGCGAGCGTGCCGGGACCGGATAAATCAGTATCGGTTGGCAGGTTGAATGTGATACGCATCCAGGCATCCGCCGATTTTCGTTCGGTGGCTAAGTCGATACTCAAGTTGGTCGTGACGGGTGGTGTGAACGGATCTTGGCTATTGAGCAGATCACGCTGCCGTTCGCTGTAATATTCGCCGGGATCGAGATTCAAACCCTGCTGCCAGGTTTTTTGCATGGCTGCGGCATCGCCTAATTTTTGCTGTGCTTTGCCGATCCATAGGTAAGCACGCGCTTGGTCTTCTTTTTGAGTGGATAGCGACAAGCTGCGCGTGAACGCGTCCAACGCGGCTTGAAAGTTGCCCTGACGAAAACGAATGATCCCCGCTTCAAAGATTCCTGTTGGCGCCTGATCGTTTCCGGGATACGCGTCTGCCACGCGCGCCCAGGTTTGTGCCGCCTCATCGAGACGGTTATCGCGCTCGAGAATACGCGCGGCGGTCATCAGGAAATCCGGTGCATCCGATGAGTTCGGAAAGAGCGAAACGTAATCGGTCAATGTTTTAGCCGCGGTGCTATATAGATTTAAATCGAGCCACTGCACGCTGGCCTTGTCGCTCCAGGCCTCCACCCATTTTGGGTGATTCGAATAGTTGGTGATGAAGGTTGAGAATTCATCTACGGCAGCCTGATAGTTTCCGAGACTTTCGAGCGTCAGCGCGCGGTAATAATGCGGTGTGCCATCGTTGATTGGAGTGGCCGCGATGTAACGATCCAGCGCGGTGAGAGCTACCGCATATTGACCGGCATAATAATCCACGATGCCGCGGTCGAGATCGCTGACTTGTGCTTTGGCGTTCACCAGTTCAACCAGACTCAGATACGAATAATACGAGAGCGGATAGTTTTCCACGGCGAGGCGGAACTTTCCATACGCATCGTCATTTTGGCCAAGTTTCTCATACGCTTGCCCGGAGAGATATGCCACTTGTGCTTTGACGTAGTCGTTGGTTGTGCGAGCTGCGATGCCATCATACAGCGCCAACGCGTCGGAGTAGTCGCCTAAGGCAGCGCGTGTTTCCGCGGTCTTCACATCGAGGTCGATGCCATCGCCGATGTGAGGCGCTTGCGAAGCGGCCATATAAGCGGCCAACGCGTCCGAATAGCTGCCAGCCGCGAACAGCGCGTCACCGCGCAGTTCTTGTGTATATGAATCGATGATATTCGGGCGCAATGTCAGATACACTTGCCAGGCATTGGCAGCTTCGGTGTAATGCTGCAACTGGTTTTGTGCTTCGCCTAATAAGAAGTATGCTTCCGCCGCATAAAGTGAATTTGGGAATTGTGAGATGATCGTTTGCAGCGAAGTGATTGCATCGTTGTAGCGACCTGCTGCATATAAGGTGCGCGCTTCCCCCCATTTGGCTGCGGCGCGCACAAGCGGATCAGATGAATCCTGGTACGCGGTTTGATAATGTGCGAGTGCGGTATCGTAATCACCGTTGAACAGTGCTCTGTCGCCGTTCTCGACGCGTACGACTGGCTGGGGAGTCGGTGTGTCTGTAGGAATCGGAGTCGAAGTTGAAGTGGGCGTGATGCTGGGAGTAACCGTCCAGCCGGGCGGGATCGCGGGCAATCCCTGAAGGAATGTGCAGGCTGAAACAACGGTGACCAGACAAAGTCCCAGCAAGAGGCGCAGGGTTCGTTTCATGGCGCTTCTTATACTGGCAAAGAGGGGGAGTGTCAATGAGTCCTTTTTAACCTATATTAAGTTGTTTCGGTTAGTACTCTCCAACCTTTTCCAAAACCTTATAGGGATCGAAGGCATCGCGCAAGCCATCGCCAATGTAGTTGACGGAGATGATGCTGAGAAAAATCATCACGCCGGGGAAGATGGCCAGCCACGGATATTTTGTGAAGTTCTCTTGCGCGTTGCTGAGTAGGTTGCCCCAGGAAGGAGTCGGCGGTTGAATACCAAAACCTAAAAAGCTCAAGCCGGATTCCTGCACGATGGCATAACCCATTTCCAGCGTGGCTTCTACGATGATGGGGCCAATGGAATTTGGAAGCACGTGCCGCAGGATGATGCGAAAGTCGGAGGCGCCCAGGCCGCGCGCAGCGGTGATGTAATCCAATTCGCGCACGGTGAGGAAGATGGCGCGCACCAGACGCGCGAAGGTCATCCATGAGAGGATACCGATCACAAGGCCGATCGTCCAAACGCTGTTGCCCTGGAGAAATGGAATGGCTCCTTCGCTCAAGATCGCGCCGAGCAGAATGACCACTAAAAATGAGGGCAAGGATAGAAACGCGTCTGTGAAGCGCATCAGCGCGGTATCCAACCAGCCGCCGTAAAATCCGGCTAACGCGCCGATCGGGACTCCGATCAGAATTGCGATGCCGACCACGATCAAACCCACAGAGAGGGAGACGCGCCCGCCATACAGCACGCGTGTCAACAGGTCGCGGCCGAGCGCGTCAGTACCCATTAGGTGACTAATGGAAGGCGGTCGGAGACGCTCGAGCAAGTTGGAATTGTCTTCCGAATATGGTGAAAGAAAAGCCAACACGGCTGCAAGACTTAAGATGATCAAAACGATCATGCCAGCGATCGCGCCGGGGTGACGGCGGAAGCGCCGCCAAATTGTTTTACCGGTATCAATCGATACGGCCAACGGATGAAGGTCGGCTTCCAGGCTGGTAACGGGAGTGAGAATGTTTTCGTCTTTCATTGGTAGCGCACGCGTGGATCGAGATACGCGTAAAGTACGTCCGCGATAAGGTTGGATAGGATGATAAAAGCTGCGCCGATGATCAACACGGCTAACAAGAGTGGATAATCCCGGTCAACGGCGGCCTGGTAATATAACCGTCCCATGCCGGGCCAGGCGAAAATCGTTTCGATGAATACCGCGCCCATAAAGATATAGGGGATATCCAGTGCAAGGAGCGTCACGAGCGGAATCAGCGCATTACGTAGTGCATGGCGGTATAACACGCGTCGTTCTGAAGCGCCTTTGGCGCGCGCTGTTCGCAGATAATCCAATGGGAGAATTTCTAGAATGGACGAACGCAAAAACCGGGAATACCAGGCGATCCATCCGAGCGCGCCGGTGAGTACTGGCAAAATTAAGTGTACGATTCGGTCAGAGAGCACGAATGTATCTTCGGATGAGATTCCGCCGCTGGGCAAAAGAGCCTGTCCGGTGAATGGATTTTTCAGCCAGGCGTAAAAGATAAGCAGCAATAACAATCCCAACCAGAATTCTGGCAACGCTTGGCCCGCGAAGGAAAAAGTCGTAGCAGTGATGTCAAAGATCGAATACTGTCTTACGGCTGAGACGATTCCGATGGGAATGGCTAGCAGCATGGCAACCAGCATAGTGACGGACATCAGATACACTGTGTTCGGAAAGCGCGAAGCGATCTCTTGTAGCACGGGCTGTCGGGTGCGAAACGAAAAGCCGAAGTCACCGCGCAAAATTCCGAGACGCGTGCCGTAGCTATCTGGGACACCGTCACCGTTGGTATCCACTTTCATCCAGTCGTTGCCAACCAACCAGATCACGTATTGAAGTGGGAGCGGCTTGTCGAGTCCGAACTGTCGTTTGAGGATGGCAGCCTTTTCGGGCGGGATGTGGCGGCTTTGTCCTTCGCCGGCCAAAGGCCCGCCCGGCGCGAGGTTGACCATCCCAAAAAGCAGGATGCTTAACAAGAAGAGCAAAACAATTGTTTGAAGGAGACGACGTGCAAGATAAGTAGCCATAGTTCGATTCTCTAACGGACATCAAAACAAAGCCGAGGCAGGCTCGAAGCCTACGCTGCGGCTTTGTTCGCCGTTTTGGTAATTTAGTTTTCCAGGTTTATTTGACGACCTTCCAATCCGCGACATTCCAGGTGACCACATCGTTGACGGTGGACTGCACGCCTTCGAGCCGTTTCGAATATGCATCGGCGTTGATGGTGGTAAACATCAGGTCGATCGGTACCTGGTCGTTCAGGAGGGTTGCCATTTGGCAGAAGATATTCTGCCGTTTGGATTCATCCAAGGTATAAGCCTGTGTCAGAAGCTGGTTGAATTGGTCGTTGTTCCAGCGATCGATGTTCCACCCGTTATCAGGGGCCATCGAGTCTTTGGAGTAATACTGCGAAAGGAAATAAGTGGGGTCAACGCCTGGGTAACCATCATCCCAAAGATCGATGTCGAAGTTCCCGCTTTGTTCGATGCCGCCACTCTTCGAGTCGGCCCAAAGCACGCTGCCTTCTACGGTGGAAAGATCAAGCTTGATACCAATCTTGCCAAGTTCTTCGGCGATCAATTGTTGGGTGAGCAAGATAGGATCGCCATATTCCTTGTAAGTGAGGAACTGCATTTCCATTGGGTAGCCTTCGGGTGCGCCGGTACTGCATCCATGGCAGGAGCGTGTACCCGAGTTGGTTGGGTCAGTCCAGCCAGCTTGGTCAAGTAAAGTTTTGGCGGCTTCCGGGTCGTACGTTGGACTCGGCACTTCGCACTTGTCATAAGGCGGGCGGAAGAACTCCGTCCAGACCGGTTGGCTGTATCCGTTAAAGATTTGCTGGGAGATCGTATCTACATCGATGGCCATGCGGATGGCTTGTCTTACGCGCACATCAGAAAGGATCGGATGCGGATATTTAACCGGATCTGTGGTGCCTTTCTTGGCTTCGTTCATGAACAAACGCATCACAAAGCGATTATCTTTGCTGATGCTCACATTGACGTTATCCTGGTTTTGCAGATCAGACGCGACTGTTTCATTGATCCACATGTTGATATCCGCGTCGCCATTGACCATCATCTGTTTGCGGACAGTTGCATCCGGGATGATCTTCACCGTGATCTTGTTGATATCGGGCTTGCCTTTTTCGTAATAATTCGGATTCTTGACAAAGGTCATGTGATCGCCCTGTACCCATTCCTGCAAAATAAACGGGCCATCACTGAGCGGCTTGCGTCCGCAATCCCAAGCGGAGAAACCCTGACTGGCGTTGCAATAATGCGCGGGCCAGATCGCTACACTCTCGCCTCCGAATTGAGTCAAATAGGATGGATAGATTGAGCTGTAATCTACTTTGAATGTGTAATCATCGATCTTTTCGACGTTCGTCACCGAGTCGATGCCGGGAATCCAGTTGCCTGTGTTGGGATCCGTGATGGCTTTGTAAGTGAAGATCACATCGTCGGCAGTAACCGGTGTGCCGTCAGCCCATTGAACATCTTTGCGCATCTTCCATGTGACAGACATGGTGTTGTTGGTGATATCTTGTACCACATCGCCATTTTCCAGCGTCGGCAGTTCTGCGGCCAGCTCAGGATAGATATTGCCATCGGGGTCGATACCTGTCATGCCGAGCATGACAAGCTTCATCACCATTACATCGTAGCCGGTGATCTCGATCACGGCGTTGAAGGATGGCGGGTCTTCTGGAATCACGATGGTGATATCTTTGTTCGCGGGCGTTGGAAGCGCGGTTGGTTCTTGTGTGGATTGCGGTGCCTGCGTGGATTGTGCCGGTTGTGATGGCTGCGGTGAAGCCGCGGGTGGTTGACTCGATGTCCCACATGCGAACAGGCTAAAGGTCAAGATAGTAACAAGCACCGATAAAACAAATTTCTTCGAGAAAGACATGGGTTCCTCCTGAAAATTTGAACCTATTGAAAATACACCACGAAGTCGTGCTGTTCAACCTCAAAAAAATTTCTTTTTGCGTTGAAACATCGCGGCTAGGTGGTGGACCCACAAGACGTTCGGATGGACTCCGTGTCTATGGCTCGTATTATTGCACGAATTGCCGCTGGTGTTAAGGTTTTTTGCGCGGCAATTTTGCCAACCGATAAACTTTACAATTCCGCTCTCGCGTGTTAAACTCAGCCCGCTTGCAATGGCGTGGCGTTATCCGTCACGCCATTTTCCTGCGTACATCTGGAGGTGTTGTGGATATTCTCCTGACCGGTTCAGTTGCATATGATTACTTGATGACGTTCCCGGGTTTATTTAGTGAACAATTTTTGCCGGAACGCTTGGCATCGATCAGTCTCTCTTTCTTGGTGGACTCTATGTCGAAACAACGCGGTGGCATCGCGCCGAACATCGCATACACGATGGCGTTGCTTGGGGAGAAGCCGCGCATCATGGCCACCGTGGGTGTGGATTTTGAGGACTACCGCACTTGGCTTAACTCTCATGGTGTGGACACTTCACTAATGCAAGTGATTCCGGGCGAGTTCACCGCTTCGTTCTTCGCGACGACCGATCGTGCTTCCGCTCAAATTGCTTCGTTCTACCCCGGGGCGATGGGACACTCTGCAGCCCAGTCTCTTAAAGATTTACCGCGGCAGCCTGACTTGGTGGTGGTCTCGCCAAGTGCGCCGGATGCGATGATGAAATTTCCGGCAGAATGTCGCGAATTGGGAATCAAGTATTTGTATGATCCGAGTCAACAAGTGCTTCGCCTGGAAGGTCCTGAATTGGCGCGCGATATGGAAGGTGCGTACTTCCTGTTTTGCAACGACTATGAATTTGGTTTGATCTCCAAGAAGACTGGTTGGGATATTCAGCAGACTCTCAAGCATGTGAAGGTATTGGTAATTACGCGCGGCAAGGATGGGGCGAATCTTTATACCGATAGCGATGAGGTCTTCATTCCAACTGTGCCTGAAAAAGAAATTGTCGATCCCACTGGCGTGGGCGACGCGTTCCGCGGTGGTTTTCTAATGGGTTATGCGCGCGGTTTCGATTGGGTGTTGTGTGGTGAAATTGGTTCATTGGCGGCTGTCTATTGCCTCGAACAGCGCGGTCCGCAGAGTCATTCGTACACCCGCGCGGAATTCGTGAAACGCTTCCGCTCGCATTTTGATGATCATGGTAAGCTGGATGTTTTGTTGGCATGATTTGTAGATAAATAGGAAGGAATTTTTTCTCTTCTTTTTATTTTCTACTCACTATTCTCTTAGCTCTAAAGGAGTAAACATGAGCAATTACGATATCAAAGATATCAACCAGGCCGAAGGCGGCCGTCGTCGCATTGATTGGGCTGAACGTGAAATGCCTGTTTTGCGCCAGATTCGCGAGCGGTTCAAGAAAGAAAAACCGCTCAAAGGGATTCGCATGTCGGCGTGTTTGCATGTCACCACTGAAACAGCCAACTTGGCGCGCACGTTGCAGGAAGGCGGCGCAGATTTAGTGTTGACAGCCTCGAACCCGCTTTCCACGCAGGACGATGTGGCCGCCGCATTGGTCAACATTTATGAGATCCCGACCTACGCGATCAAAGGCGAAGATAACGTCACCTACTACAAACACATCACAGCCGCGCTCGATCATAAGCCGAACATCACCATGGATGATGGCGCGGATTTGGTCTCGACCATTCACAAGGATCGCCGCGAGTTGTTGCCCGAAATCATGGGTGGCACCGAAGAAACCACCACTGGTGTGATTCGTTTGCGCGCCATGGCCGCCGATAAGATGTTGAACTTCCCGGTGGTCGCGGTCAATGATGCGATGACCAAACATTTCTTCGATAACCGCTACGGGACCGGTCAATCCACCATTGACGGCATCGTGCGCGCCACGAATGTCTTATTGGCGGGCAAGCGTTTTGTGGTGGCCGGATACGGCTGGTGCGGGCGCGGCCTTGCTTCACGGGCGCGCGGGATGGGTGCCATTGTGATCGTCACGG
>DATKNJ010000365.1:0-10345 GCA_035541395.1 Anaerolineales bacterium | reverse complement strand
CCATCTGCGAAATCTGCTAAATCAGCGGATTATTTATTTCTCTTTCTGCCGTTTTCTTCATCCACGCGGGCGAAGATCATGCGGCCCGCGGCGGTTTGCAACACTTTGGTGACGTGCACATCCATATATTCGCCGATGTAGTCTTTGCCGTTTTCCACAACGACCATTGTGCCATCATCCATGTAACCAACACCTTGACCCATTTCCTTGCCTTCTTGAATTACGTTGATGCGTAGGAGCTCGCCGGGCAACACCACTGATTTGACCGCGTTGGCCAATTCGTTGATGTTGAGAACGGTGACGCCTTGTAACTCTGCGATGCGATTCAAGTTGTAGTCATTGGTCAGCACTGGACTTCTGAGTTGCTTGCCAAGCACGATCAGCTTATCGTCCACCTCGCGCACACCTTCCACGTCGATGTCGCTGATACGGACGAGAATGTTCGGGAGCTTTTGCAACTCGGCCAGCACTTCCATGCCGCGGCGTCCGCGCTGGCGGCGCAAGCCATCCGGCGAGTCAGCAATGTATTGCAGCTCGTTCAACACAAAGCGCGGAATCAATAACGTGCCGGGCAGGAAACCTGTCTTGGCGATATCGCCCACGCGCCCGTCAATGATGACACTGGTATCCAGTAAGATGGTGCGGTTCAAGTTTGTCCAAGAAGAACCTGAGCCTCCCTCTGCTCGTCCGCTCAAGGTACTGAGCAGGCCCATGATGTCGCCCTGTCGCATCACGAACAGCGACACGCCGAAATAGGCGAAGATCAAGACTCCCAAAAAGGGAAGGATGCTTCCGAACGGGCTGGGCAGCATCGAAAGCGGAAAAGCCAAAAGCGCCGCGGTGAGCAGACCGACTACCAGACCGGATAGCCCCGCGAAGAGAGTCTCCGCAGCCAAACGTCCAAGCAAGGAGCGGAGCGCACGAGCAGGTCGCGTAGTGAGATAGGGCGTCAGGATAAGTCCCGCCAGGGCACCGACCAGCGCTAACAAAGTCGTATTCTGAATGACGGTCGGCAGTGATGCTGCACTCGAAATTTCATAGCCCCAGTAGCCCCCGGCGATTGCCAAAATAATCATGCCAATGATGCGCAAAACAAATTCAAAGCTCATGATAAGTCCTTTCTTGTTATAAAAGTGCAGAAAAAATGCAAAAAAATTTGAATTCCATGATAGCACGGCTGATATACACCGTCAATTGTTGTTTAGTCCACTCTTATACAATCGTTATAATCCAAAAGTACTCCTATGGCCATTGACCGTTTCGGACGAAAAGTCCATTATTTACGCATCAGCTTAACCGATCACTGCAACCTGCGCTGTGTTTATTGCATGCCCGAGGATATGACTTTCCGCCCCAATGCTGAGATGATGCAGGACGATGAGATCCTCAGCCTGACACGCCTGTTTGCCAGCCTCGGTTTCGATAAAATCCGTTTGACCGGCGGCGAGCCGACCGTGCGCCCGCATGTCGTGGATATTGTGCGCGGCATCGCTGCGACCGAGGGTATACGTTCCGTTTCCATGACGACTAACGGCATCCTGCTCTCGAAGCTGGCCGCACCGCTGGCGGAGGCCGGACTGCAACGCGTCAACGTATCGATCGATACACTCGATCCTGCGAAGTTCCATCGCCTCACGCGCTGGGGCAAACTGGACGATGTATGGAACGGTGTGCTGGCCGCAGAAAAAGCCGGCCTGACACCGATCAAAATCAACGCGGTAATCGTCAAAGGCTACAATGAAGATGACGTGGTGGAGTTATCTCGTCTGACCCTTGAACATCCCTGGCAGATTCGTTTCATCGAGATGATGCCTTTTGCAGGCGTCACCGATTTACAAACCGGCCAAGTTGTGACGATGGCTCAGGTTCAAGAACATATCGAGTCTGCTTTCGGCAAAATGGAATTGGCCAATAACGGTCAACTGGATGGCGAAGCGCAGGTATATCACCTGCGCGGCGCACAAGGTAACCTCGGATTTATCTCGTCGGTGACTGCGCCATTTTGTTCCACATGTAATCGCGCCCGCCTCACTTCTGATGGTCGCTTGCGCTTATGTCTGCTGCGCGAAAAAGAATTGGATTTGCTTACACCGTTACGCGCGGGCGCGTCACTCGAGGAACTGCGCGATCTGATTCTGCAAGGTGTGTGGGACAAATCTTGGGGACACGGTCTTGCAGAAGGAGTCATTCCACTTAATCGCGTGATGAGTGAAATTGGCGGGTAAAATAATCCTGTTATCGCTATTGTGAGTGCAATTGTTGTCTCGCATAGCGATGGAAAATTTAAATTTTTTCGTTGGAGATTGAATGCTTTCTCCTAATGGCATTAAAGCCATTCTATTTGATTTGGATGGAACGCTTCGTCATAACCAGCCGCAAGGCGAAGAAGTGTTTTTTAACTACGCGTTATCTTTGGATCTCCCCGTTAACGAGGACGATCATCTGCGCGGGGTTCGCTGGGAACATTATTACTGGGCCAGCTCGCCCGAGTTGAACGCGGACCTTACTATTTATAGTGAAGATAATTTTTGGGTCAATTACGCTCGGCGTCAACTGATTGCTTATGGAATTGAACCGAAGCAAGCCGAGCAACTTGCGCCATCGTTTTCTCAGCATATGAGCGAAGACTATAAACCGTTCAGCGTGGCGCGCCCGGAAACGCACGCGGTGTTGAGTCAACTTAAGGAAGCGGGATTCAAACTCGGGGTCGTTTCGAATCGAGAACATTCCTTTGAAGAGGACTTGAAACACATCGGCATCGAATCTTATTTTGAATTTTCGCTGGCGGCGGGTGAAGTCCAATCTTATAAACCGGCGCGTGGAATCTTCGAGGCTGCGTTACGATGTGTGGACGTCTCAGCTCATGAAGCGATGTATGTGGGCGATAATTATTTTGCGGATGTGGTTGGCGCGCGCGGCGCGGGACTTCAACCTGTGCTCTACGACCCAAGCCGAATCTATCCGGACGCGGATTGTCCAGTGATCGTTTCATTGGATGGCTTGCTTGAGTTTTTTGAAAAATAAAGAGGCGACCAATTGGTCGCCTCTTTATTTTTTAGCTTGGAACTTTATGTCCGTTCTTCAAGACTTCCTTTAACGTTACACCGAGACGCGAGATTCCTTCGCGGATTGTGTCCGGCGCGCAATACGAGAAGTTGAGGCGCATCGTGTTCTCGCCTCCGCCGTTTGGGTGGAACGCGGCGCCGGGAACGAAAGCCACTTTTCGGTCGATGGCGATGCGCAATACTTCGGCCGCGTCCACGCCTTCCGGCAGGATGCCCCATAAGAACATGCCGCCATGCGGATGAGTCCAACTCGTTCCAGCGGGGAACATCTCTTCCATCATTTCGAGCATGGTGTCGCGGCGTTCTTTGTAGACCTGCCGAATGAACTTGACGTGTTCATCGAGGAATCCGCCTTTGGCGACTTCATACGCAACATATTGATTGAACGAAGATGTATGCAGATCGGCGGCCTGTTTGGCCATCACGAAATGACGAATGACTTGCATTGGTGCGATGATCCATGCCAAGCGCAAGCCGGGCGCCAGCAATTTTGAGAACGTGCTTAAGTAAATCACGTTGCCGGTATATTCACCGTCGTGGTCATCACGATATTGGCTGTCGAGCGTAACAACGGAAGGAATGTGTTCCCCTTCATAGCGAAGCTGTCCATACGGATCATCTTCGACGATTGGAACACCATATTTATCAGCCAGCTCCACCAGTTTGATACGACGTTCCAAACTGAGAGTCGAGCCGGATGGGTTTTGAAAATTGGGTAGTACATAAATGAACTTGGGACCAACGCGCAGCGCGGCCTCCAGTTTATCTACAATCATGCCGTTCTCATCGGCAGGAACGGAAATATACTGCGCGCCATACGCGTTCCAGGCTTGCAACGCGCCAAGGTACGTGGGCGATTCGACGACGATGTAATCGCCGCGATTGATGAACAGACGTCCGATGAAATCCAAAGCCTGCTGCGAACCAGACGTGATCAAAATGTTATCGGGTGAAACATGTACGCTGTAGCGCTCAGTGTGGCGCGCGATCATCTCGCGCAACGGACGATACCCTTCGGTGGTGCTGTATTGCAATGCCTGCGCGCCTTGTTCTTTCAAAACAATGTTGCAGGCTTCCTGAAATTCCTTGAGCGGAAAGACCTCCGGCGCGGGCAATCCGCCGCCGAATGAAATGATGTCGGGTTGTTCGGTCAACTTGAGTAATTCGCGGATTACCGAGCTTCCCATTCTTTGTGTTCGATGAGCGTAACGATATTCCCAGGGTGTTTGCATTCATGCTCCTTAGAAAGAGATGAAAAAGGCCTGACAGGTATATGGGTACCCATCAGGCCGTTGACGACACCGTGCCTTTGCCTAGCAGGGCTGGCACTAGAAACCTTCTCATACTTAAATATTACTACGTTTACACGGATTGGCAACTCTTAGCGGCATGACATAAATCACAAGATTGTCATATTCGCTTGTGAGGATATTTATCCCCGCGTCATTTGTGGACTTTGAGCTGGTTCCGTTTATTGAGCCGCCCGCGGCTCTTCATTCTGAAGATATAAAGCAAGAATGATACAAGGCCCGATGAACGCAAAGATGATTGCGATGAACACGCTCCTCCACGAAAACTTGCTAACGCCGGTGGTGATACTCTTTAATCATTCTTGTTGGCGCACACTGAGTTGACCGCGTTGGTTGAGCTTCAAGTCATCTTGCATGAAATTGAACATGCTCAAATTCATGCTTCCACCTTGATGTCGGTAATTCGATCCAACCGGAAATTTCTTTCAGCATTCCGCAAGTGGCAGTATGCTTGCAGGTAAATATAATCTGCCAATCCCATCACTTGTTTGGGCGTGATCCAGCGTTCGGTCTCTTTGCCTTCGCTGTCAATATAATGAATGAACAGGCGCTTGTTGCTATAGATGGCTTCTCCCAATTCGGTGGGGAGTTGAATCCCTTCGTTTGGCCAGGCAGGGGAATTGTAGATACCGATATATTCATCCAGCGGGCGAGAGTTTGCTTTGAGCGCGTCCATCATTTGGAAGAAAACCGCGCGAGTCGTCAATGCACCGGGAATGGCGCGATGGGAAGGATCATGTTTTACTTGTAATACATCCGCGATGGATGCCAGCGTATTAGAGGGAAATGCAAAATAAACGCGTGCCAGTTGTAAAGAGTCGATCAGATTTGGGATTTGAATCTCGCGGCCGATGCGGCGAAATTCGTTATCGAGGAATTGCAAATCGAATTGCGCGTTGTGACAGACCACTACTGCATCGCGCAGGTGAGTCTCCACCTCGTCAGCGACCGCGCTGAATAAAGACGCGGAGGCAAGCTCGGCGTCCGTCAGACCGTTCATGCTGGCCGCGCCAAAAGAGAGTAGCCGTTCGGGGTTGACCAAAGTCTGGTATCGATCTTTGATTCGTCTACCATCTGTCAATACGATTCCCACTTCGCAAATGCGATCGCCGAACCAGGGCGAAAGCCCAGTGGTTTCGATATCAAGGAAGGCAAAGCGCGCGCTGGAAAGATCGAACATGATTAGGAAATTGAGAAACGATTGCGCAAGTCGAGAATCGGTTTTTCGAAGAATGAATATACCATGGCTGAAACAGCGAAGCTAATAACAAAGAAGGCGGCAAAGAAAAGAATACCGATTGAAAAAGGAATGCCGCTTATTTTTTCGTTGATCAACATAAAGATTTGCGCCACCAGCAAGTTGCATAAATAAAGCGAATAGGACCATAATGCGATAAGGCGTGTGGTCGTGGAAGCAATTGTCTCATGCTGGAGTTTCCATTGATCAAGGACAGGGAGGAGACAGGCAAACCCAAGCGATGTGCATGAGAATAGAAAGGTTTTGCCAAAGAAGTCTGCGTCCACCCCGCGAATCAAGACCCACGACCAACTGACTGTAACGATAAGCAATCCAAATATGATGAGCGGCCATCGGTATTTTTTCCAAAATGTTGGCGAGTTCTTTTTAATCCATGCCGCCAGCACCCCATACATAATGGAGTCCAAACGGAGTAACATGATCTTACGAAAATAAGTATCCCAATCCAGATTTGTGGTGACAGCCCAATTGATTCGTATGGCAGTGGGGATAACGAGGAAGATTCCCGCCGAGACGATGAATGCCACGTCGAATGATTTGAACAGACGATATAGAAGATAAAGACTGATAGGAAACAGGAGATAGAACCATTCTTCAATGGTCAGGCTCCAGGCTTGATCGAAAAATGAAGGGTGCGGCCATAGAAAGTTTTGTGTAAAGCTCATATATAAAAGAAGATTTGGGATGGCTCTCGCGACTAGAACTGCTGCCAGTATGTTCGCCAATAAAAATAAAAAGTAATTTGGAATGGTGCGGAGCCAGCGTCTCTGCCAGAAATACGGCAGGATACGAATCTCATGGAAACGTGGCGCAAGCGAAAGCAGAATAGAGCCGATCAAAAAACCGCTCAAAACGAAGAACAATTCCACGCCCAATGTTCCGCTAAAGCTGGCGAACGTTCCGAGCCAGCCTCTTTCGTTTGCAGGCAAGACCAATTGCGCATGAGTCAGAAGCACTCCTAAAATCGCGATGGCACGCATAAAGTCCAAGCCGAAGACCCTCCCTTCGATCGGCAAGGCAAAGATGGCTTTGAATCGGTTTTTAATTATTTCAGAAGATGTAATCGATGACATAAATTAGCCGTTTATTTAGTTGTTAGATATTCCATCCAAACTCGTCAAAGTGTTGGCTGCTGAAATGATTTTGGATTGCCCGCCTCACATATGGAATTGTGTTTTCGGGCAGTGAGTTGATCTTTGTCCATCGCAGATCATCACACTTGTCAGGTTCATTATTGAACGGCTCGCCGTGCCAGGCTTTTGCATAGACGAAAAAGTCTACGCGTTCGTCGCCCTCTTTGCGGTGCATGACGCTTGAGAAGACGAGATCGCTCGCTTCAACTTGGACCCCGATCTCTTCCTCCGCTTCGCGAATGCCAGCTGCTATTACAGTCTCATCACCGTCTAAATGTCCCGCAGGAACGCTATACTCACCATCTCGATAGCCGGTGTTGAAACGGCGAAGTAACAAAATTTGGTCTTCGCTTAGGAGAAGCAAATGAACTGTGGCTGGAAATCTGGCGCGCATTAAAAATATTTCTCCCAAACGCGTTGCTTTTGAATTTGTGGAATGAATGAGGCTTCATACGCGTAACGGTTACAGGTCGCAATATCATTCATGCTCATGCCGAGAATCTCATGCGCAATGCGATATTCGTTGTTGAGGTTGGTTTCTAAAACTTCTGGGTCATCCGAGTTGATCGTCACACGCACGCCGAGATCGAATAGTTTTTTCAAGGGATGTTCTTCAATAGTTTGTACTGAGTTGGTTAAGTAGTTGCTCCACGGATTGACCTCAAGCGTAATGCCGCGTTCCTTGACCAATTCAATTGCCTTCATATCTTCAATAATATGAATTCCGTGCCCAATGCGGTCTGGGTGGACCGTGTTGATAGTGTCGATCACGAAAGATGCGGGTGTGTCTTCGCCGGAATGAACAGTGACCTTCAATCCGGCGTCATGCGCTTTGAGAATTGGCTTTGCAAATTCCTTGATTGGGAATTGTCTTTCGGCATCAGCCAGGTCCACGCCGAGAATTTGTTCTTTGTGATGAATAGCCCAGTCCACAGTTTTGATGCAGGACTCGCTGCCCATGCCGCGCGAAGTAATGGCGATCAGGCCAATTGCCATATCGAATTTCTGTTCCGCATGTTCTTTGGCGCGCAGGAGTTCCTCCAGGGCCGCATCCCAATCCAAGTTATGGCCGTGAAACGCCCAGTCCGGTGAGAAGCGGACTTCAAATATCTTGATGTTTTGGCGCGCCGCGTCTTCGAATAGTTCCCTTGCGATTCGTTCGACGACCTCAGGCGATGCAATACTGCCTTGCGCGATAGTGAATGCCTCCAGCACAGCTTGTAGATCGCGCAGTTGATCCAGAACTTTGACGTGCTGGTTCAGTTCGCTCGCTTCATAGGATGGCAAGATTAAATTGTATTCGCGGGCAATATCGATCATGGTCTGCGTGCGGATCGCGCCTTCAAGATGGCAATGGATTTCGGTTTTGGGAAGGTCATTGTATTGTGCATCAAAGTTTTTCATGCAGCCTGCCGGTGGGGAAGATGTGTTTATTTTACCCTGTTGAAGTGGCATGATTCGCTGAATTATTTTGGCGCTCGGAATAGGCCCTCCCTCATCTATTCACAGCCAATTCATAATTAAATCTTATATTAATGCAAGGTTCTTTTCTCTTGACAACTTTAATGGCGGTGATAAAATCCTTCCGTTTTGGAAATATTCCAGATTGGAAGAAAGAGATGCCTGCTACTGAAGAAATTGCCCAACAGCTCGTTGACCTGCTCCAACGCCTCATTCGGTTTCGGCCCAGGTGGACTGTTCCCGAGCAGGAGCTCAAATTTAAGAAACAATATGCGAGCTTAAAGAAGGCCGCCGCAACTGATTTGGAAGACCGTACCTCTTTACCCCGAATCTTTATCATTCTGGCGCAAAATGAGGTACCTCCTACGATGGGCGAACTCAGCACAGAGCTTGGAATGCCGCTGAGCTCCACCACGCGTATCGTGGATTGGCTGGTCAATGCGAAACTAGTGGAACGTTATCCCGATTCGAACGATCGCCGCATTGTGCGTGTGCGCATGACCGCCAAGGCCAAGGAATTGTTTGGCGCCATTGGATCTCATCTTAAGCAACAAGTAATGCGACTGCTCGAAGATTTTTCGATGACAGAACAAAAAGAATTGTTACGGCTTGTCACTAAATTATTGGATGCGCTTCTCGCCCAAAAATAAAATTTTCAGCATTACAAGGTTTTGTTAACACAAGGAGTACTTTATGAGACGTTTTAGGGCCTTGATAAAAAAAGAAATGACACACATGCTGCGCGACCCGCGTACGTTGATCTTTATTTTTATCATGCCGATTCTGCAACTAATTTTATTGGGATACGCAAACAACACCGATGTGAAGAATGTCCCTTCGGTAGTGTTCAATCAGGACAACTCTCCTGCCAGCCGCGCCTTGCTCGATTCGTTCCGCGCAACCGGTTATTTCTCTTTCGATTATTCCGTCTACAGTCAATCGCAAGTGGATACGTTGATTGCAGGCGGACAGGCGAAGGTCGGCGTTGTGATTCCGCCTGATTACGGCTCCAATCTGGCAGCTGGTCAGACCGCGGATGTCCTCGTGTTGGTGGATGGCTCGGATCCGACAGTGGCAGGAGCGGTTCTTTCTGCGGCCCAGCTTGCAGGTCAGGCCGATGGAGCGAATATTCGTTCCCAGCAGTTATCTCTGAGAGGCGCGTCTGTGAGCGGGGGCGCACCGATAGATGTCCGCACGAACGTTTTGTATAACCCCGACTTACTTGGGAGTTACAACATCGTGCCCGGCTTGATCGCGATCATTCTGTTTCAAACAGCCACCAGCCTGACCGCGCTGGCGATTGTAAAGGAGCGTGAACGCGGCACCATCGAGCAGTTAATCGTCACGCCAATCCGCAATTGGGAATTGATTTTAGCCAAGATCATCCCGTATATCATTGTTTCGTTTGCAGATACCGTGTTGATTTTGGTGGTCGGCACTTTGATCTTCCAGGTTCCATTACGCGGCAGTCTGCTTTTATTGTTTGCGATGACTGGCTTATATCTGCTGCCAACGTTGGGTTATGGTCTCGTGATCTCAACGGCTGCGAAGACGCAACAGCAGGCGCAATTGATGATTATGCCTTTTATGTTGCCAGCCATGATGCTGTCTGGATTTATCTTCCCGATTTCATCATTGCCGGTCTTCCTTCAATTGGTAGGCGATATCCTGCCCACTACCTATTTCATCTACGTGATGCGCGCGATTGTAGTAAAGGGCGTTGGTCTGGATTTGATTATCCCTCAGACGATTGCGTTAAGTATTTTCGCCATTCTTCTTTTGGGTTTGGCAGTTTGGCGATTCCGCAAGAGTCTTGATTAATTTGCATTGATATATAAGGAGAAAAGAATGGAAAGAAAACGACCATCAAGAATTTTGATAGTGGTCATTATATTGGCAGTGTTGGCGGGCGCCTATTACGTGTTTCAGGCTTACGCCAGCAGCAATAATACCCAACTGAAAGCATCGGGGACGATCGAAGCGGTGGATGTGAATGTGTCGCCGGAATTGTCAGGGAAAGTGTCGGAAGTGCTGGCCGAGGAAGGCCAGACCGTCAAAGCCGGGGATGTCCTCTTGAAACTGGACGAGACCCTGCTCCAAGCCCAACGCGACCAGGCC
>DATKNJ010000364.1:0-10412 GCA_035541395.1 Anaerolineales bacterium | reverse complement strand
AATCGCAATCAAAAGGATCAGCACAGAAAAATAAACGATATTTGCAGCTACTTTACGACCCAGTTTAAAACGCGCCATCAAAAAGTTCACAGCCGGGCTGAGAAAATACGCAGTCAAGGCAGCGATGATCAACGGCTCAAACACGCCGCGGATATACCACAGCGTAAGCGCCGTCACAATAATCAGCACGGTCAAGATTGTGTATCGGAACGCAGGTTCCCAAGTTTGATTCATTTTTTATTTAAAGTGCGCGCGATTTTCCTGACGGCTTTCAAAGTCGGTTCGATGACGGGCGCTTCGGCCACAGCTTTCATCGCGGCGCGGACATCTTTGAGTCCGCTGCCCGTGTTGACAACCAGCACCGGGTCTTCGCTTCCGACCACGCCCGAGCTTGCCGCGCGTACCAATCCGGCGTATGCGGTTGCCCCGGCGGGTTCGGCGAAGACACCCATTTTACCAAGCTCCGCAATCGCATTGAGAATCTCATCGTCTGAAACAGTAATGTACGTGCCGCCAGTTTCGCGAGCAGCGCGCACCGCGCGGACTCCATCGCGCGGCAGGTCAACGGAAATACTGTCAGCGATGGTTTTGGCTGAAACCGGCGTAACCACTTCCTGTCCCGCGTGAAACGCATTCGCAATCGCCGCTGAACCCTCTGCCTGTACACCAATCAGGCGCGGGATTTCGGGAATCCATCCCAAAGAGAGCAAATCTTTGAATCCCTTGTGAATACCAGAAATGATATTTCCATCGCCAACCGAGACAAATATGGTCAACGGTGAGTGATGATTGCGCGGGCTATCTGTCTCATGCCACTCACGATGTTCTTCCATCCACCATTCCCAAATCTCGAATGCGGCGGTCTTCTTACCCTCCGCAGTGAACGGATTGTAGCCCGTGTTGCGGCAATACCAACCAAACTCATTGGCAGCCTGAACCGTTAGATCAAATGCTTCATCGTACGTGCCATCCACAAGAATCACTTGCGCACCGAAGATCAGCAGTTGCGCGACCTTCGCCTGCGGCGCAGACTTGGGTGCAAAGATAACAGCCTTCTGCCCAATCGCAGCGGACATGCCCGCCAGCGCCGCACCTGCGTTACCCGTGGACGCTGTTACAACCACTTCCGCTTTGATCTCCTGCGCGCGCGCCACCACAACCGCGCTGGCGCGGTCTTTGAATGAAGCAGTGGGATTACGCGACTCGTCCTTAAGCCATAAATTCTGCAAGCCCAGTTTTTCTGCCAACCGCGGCAATGCAAAAACCGGCGTCCAGCCCGCAGCGTGGAGCGGAGTTGAGTCGCCGGGCGGCTCTGGCACAGGCAACAGCGGCAGATAACGCCAAAGTGAAGAGTCAGTACGCGAGGTAATATCTTCCGGTTGATATTTGTCGCGCAAGCCCTCGTAATCCAAAATAACATCCAGATTGCCGCCGTCTTGCGGACAGGTATAAGTCACCTGACCAGGCAGGTATTCTCTTCCGCACAACGAACAGCGATAGCCAGTGAATTTGTTCATATTGACCTTTTATTTAATTTTACTCGACATAAACCTACATACGGCCTGTTTCATCTCAGTCGTGAATCTTGGGCACTACGACAAGGATTCAAATAAACGCCAGCTAACTTTCATGAACCTGCCGAATAAATGCCCTTCTTATAAGAAGAATAAAGATGACAATTAGCACAATCAACGCAATCATACCAATTGGTGTAAAAACAGAGCTGGCTGATGACTCTCCCACGGGAACAGAAGTGCCTGTTGGAGTAGAAGCAGGCGTAGCAACAGAAGAACTTTGATCTGGTTCTCTGTCATTCATCGCAAAAACAAATAGAGCAATGGCATGATATTCCTTATCTGTCAGAATTCCCGGGCTTTGCGGAGGATGTGTAGCTTTGAGAAAATCAGCCAATGACTGGAGGGAGGAAAAACGCGCCAGATGGTTTTCATCAACGAGGGCCGGAACAACTGTCGGGATGGGAAAGCCCGTGTCGCCCACACGCCCGGTGTGGCAACCGCGCGCCCAGCAATTCTGGTGATCTGGAACCCAAATGGCGCGAAAGCTATCCGTGAGTCCCTGACCGCGGTCTCCATGACAAGTCATACACCAATGCCAATAGAGATTTCGTCCCAATTCGTATTCATTAGGATTGGGAGGAAGCGGAGGTTCGGCCAACGGATTGTACGTGGGCGTAGGTGAAACAAGGTCTTGTTGTGCAGATACTTGAGCAGGTAGAGACAAAATACCAATGAGTGCGAACAATGGAGGAAGTAGAAAGATAATTTTTCGTAGAGGATGCATCTGTGAAGAATATCACACAAAGTATGCGTTGCCTATCTACAATCTGATATCTGACGATCGCAAACTTGGCAAAACCAAAAACCGACTCATAAATTTGTTTTGTGAGTCGGTTTAAACTATTTAACAGATTTCATTCCGTATCAAACGGCACGCCTAATGAAGCTGGTGGAGATGCACGCAAGGCACGCAGCAGACGTGCTATTACACGCCGCGTTCCTTCTGGCATGGCCGCCAAGGCACGAGCCACCCATTCCGCATCACTGATGTTGACAAGTAGCAGAGTCAGAATCATCAATGGGAAAGGCGCAACTTGTAAAACCTGTGAAGGAATCCCCGGGATCTTGGATTGCAGCACCAACCCCAACCATTGAAGCAGCGAGAACAAATAAACGCCGAACGCGCCGCGTATCGGATTCCAACCGCCGAAGATGGTGATTGCCAAGGCGATCCAGCCGATTCCGTCCAAACCGGTTTGCGTCCCCATCCAGCCGGGTTTGACGTTCAACGTGAAAGCCGGCCCAGCCAACCCGGCGATCGCGCCGCCGATGATGGTGTAAACATAACGAAGCCTATTGACATTTGCGCCGCGCACAAAAGCCGCGGCCGGACGTTCACCAATTCCCTGCAGCATCAATCCCGGCCGCGTGCGGAAAATCCACAGCCAAACCAGAATGATGATCAAGTAACTGAGATAAGTGACGATGTCCAAACGGAAGAACAAGGGGCCAAGGATCGGAATATCTTTCAGAAGCGGGATCGGCCAAGCAGAAAGAGTCGGGCCGGGCGTATTCATGTAAGGAACACCGAGAAAATAAGCCAAATCGCGTCCGGCCAGCGCCAACACGAATCCAACTGCCACTTGTGATTGATGCAGAGTGATGCTGCTGAACGCCACGATAAACGCCACCACCGCGCCGATCAACATACCGGTCAAGAATCCCAGAAACAGATTCTTCGTCAGATACGCGACCGAGAATCCGCCCATCGCCGAGAGTAAAACCGTCCCATTCAGTGACAGGTTGATGATCCCTGCGCGTTCCGTAATCGTCTCACCGATGACAGCAAACAACACCGGCGCAGCCGCGGCGAGAACACCAGCCAATCCGATTAAGATGATATCCATGTTAAGCTCTCCTCAAGAAGCGTTCGCGCACGCCTTGACCCAAGAGAACGAACAACACCAACAAATCCTGCAAAACGCCCGCAAAGGAAGAATCCATTTTATAAATGATCTGCAATTGGATGCTGCCAACATTCAGTGATGCAAAGAAAAACGCGATCGGTATCACCCAGATGGCTTGGTAATTAATCAGCATCGCCACCAGCAGACCGAGGAAGCCGTAACCGTTCGAAATGTTGGGCAACAAGCGATGATAGACCGCCTCAACTTGAATGGCACCTGCCAGTCCCGCAAATGCGCCGCACAGCAGGAAGGCAAACATACTATATTGCCATGTAGGAACGCCCAACAGAAATGCGGCTTTCATATTTTTGCCAACCGCTTTTAATCTCAGACCGAAATACGTGCCGCGCAATAAAAGATAAACCACGACCACAACCAAAATGGAAATTCCCAACGCCCACAGACTCAGTCCGGTGTTCGATAGAGTCGGCAGCCACAGCTTCTCGTCGAATGGTTGTGTACCGGACATCGACCCAACGCCCGGGCGCTTCCACGGACCGAAAACCAAATAAATCGTCAGCGCGGTCGCGACGAAGTTCAAGCCCAAACCACCGAAGATTTCGTTCACGCCGCCAAACGTCTTCAGCGCGCCGGCCAACGCTGCCCACAACGCGCCGCCAACCATTCCAAACAAAATCCCCAAAATAATAATCAACGCGGGCGGCAAGCTTGTATCCTGAAGCAGGCGCAGCATCCACGTGGCAAAAATAGAGCCCAATACCATCTGCCCTTCAATGCCGATATTCCAGAGACCTGCGGCAAATGTGATCAATACACCGGCAGTCGTCAACAACAACGGCGACCATGTGATGAGCACAGCCACCAGGTTGTTCTTTGAACCAAACGCGCCGCTCAAAATACTTCCATATGCCTTGAATGGCGGTGCGCCTGCCGCAAGGAGAATGAGCGTTGTGATCAATAGCGACATAACCAACGCGCCAATTTGAAATGCGACGTTAAGCCAGAATGATTTTTTCATTCGCTCTTTCCTGACGTTAGTTTGGTCCAACCCATCCCGCCGATCAACTCCCCGAGCTTTTCCGTTGTCAACGACGCGGCTTCCAGTGGCGGACTTGCCTTGCCGCTGAAGAACACCGCTACGCGGTCACTGTATTGCAATATCTCTTCCAAATCAGAAGAAATAAAGACCACTGATGTTCCCTGCCGACAACGCTCTTTGAGCTTGCTCCAGATATAGATCGTCGACTCGATATCCAAGCCGCGTGTCGGATGCTCCAAGAGAATCAGCGATAGCGGAGTCCGCAACAAGGCCAACAAGGCACGCTGTTGATTTCCACCCGACAGCGATTCCACTGTGCTGATCGGTGTGCCGCGAATGTTAAACGATTGGATTCGTTCCTCAGCGAGTTTCGTCCCTTTATCGCGATCGACAAATAAGCCTTGTGTTTCCTCGGCCAGTACAAAATGCTCGGTCAATGTTAGACCGGGAATCAAACCTTCTTCCATGCGCGAAGCCGGTAGAAAAGAAACGCCATGTTTCTTGAACACATGATAAGACCTGGCCGTCAGATCATAGCCAGAAACCAGTACCTGCCCGTGAACTGGACGCAATAAACCAGCACATGCTCGAATGAATGGGCCTTGTCCGCTGCCTTCCATGCCGGCTAGGCCGATCACTTCGCCTGCACGAACTTCCAAGTTAATCCCTGAAAGACGCAGACGCGCATCTTCGACAGCGAGATCGCGCAGTTCAAGAGCAGTTTCTTTCTTTGTGAAGGTTTGTCGGGCACTCAGCGGAACTTCCTTGCCAAACATCATTTCCACAAGCTTCTTGGCATCGAAAGGCTTGTTCATCTCGCCAACGAGTTGCCCCTGTCTCAATACTGCAGCACGATCACAAAGCTTTTCAACATCTTCAAGTTTGTGCGAAACAAAAATTACAGTGATGGCCTGCTCGGGAAATTTTTTCAACGACTCAAAGAGTTTATCTTTCTGCGCAGCGCTAATGCCTGTGGTTGGTTCATCCAGAATAAAGACTCTCGCGCCCAAAAACAAAAGGCGGACAATCTCAAGTTGTTGACGTTCGCCGACCGTAAGGGAATCCACATAACTTTCTGGGTCGAGGGAAAACCCAAATTCATGGCAAAGCAGGTTGAAGTCCTGGGTTGCTTCTTTTCGATTCGGAAATAAGCTGCCTGGGAGGCCAAGCATAAAATTATCCAGAAGACGCATGGGAGGGAAATCCAGTGAGTCCTGGTGCAACATCCCCACGCCATATTTAATAGCATCTGCCGGCGATTTGATAACGACTTCCTTATCATCCAGCAGAATTTGCCCACTATCGGCCTGAAAAAAACCAGAGAGGATTTTCATAAGCGTGCTCTTGCCCGCTCCGTTTTCCCCCAAAATGCCTTGAATTGTGCCCGAAGGAATATTGAGCACGATGTCATTATTAGCATGGACCTTGCCAAAATGCTTTTGGATGTGGCGCAGTTCAACCTTCATGGGCACTCCTTGACCTCACCCCGTCCCCTCTCCCAATGGGAGAGGGGTAAAGGGTGAGTGAAAATAGGAAGGCAAGCCTTCCACGAATCAGCGATTACTTGCTTGGAACACTCTGGCCGTCCATGCCCTCGAGCAATTGAGGCAGGTACCAGATTTGCAAGTCAGTGGCAGTTTCGCCGTCTTTCAAATACGGAGTCTTATCCTGCAGATTCAGCGGACCCTTCCAAAGCGTGAGGCCGCCAGCCAGTTCGGAGATGAAGCCATCCAACTTGGTGGAGGCATCGGCGCTCAGGCCATTGCCTTTGTTGAAGCCAACAGCGCTGGTATCCGGGTTGTTGATGTTCGTCCAATCCGGGCCGTTCCATTGGAAGTTCTCTTTCCATGATCCATCAATGGCTGTCTTGGCCGCAGCCGCGAAAGCGGGACCCCAGTTGAAGTATGGCACACCGAGACAAATATCCGGGGCGACACTGCAGTTGGTCTTGTAATCATATGCAATGGCGTAGGTGTATTTGCCGGCATCATGCATCTTCTTGGCTTCGACGAGCGCTTCGGTTGTATCGATGCCAGAGATCACCACATCATAGCCGCTGTTGAAGAAATCATCTGCAACCTGAGTCGGGTCGGAGGTTACACCAGGGATATTGAACCAGAAGCCGATCCAGGTGACTTTGAACGACAACTTGGCCGGATCATTCTTGAGAATGTTGGTCCAGCAGTACTTCGCGCCGAGGAAAGCCGAGGAGGACAGGCGGCGGGTTTCATCGTTGATCAGTGGTCCAAGGTAACCGATCTTGCCAGACTTGGTGGTCAGGGCCGCTGCGCAACCGCCGATCATCTTCATGTATTCCATGCGGCCCATGATATCGACCTGATTCGCTGAGGCCTGATAGTTCTGCCCATCTTTCCAGGTCCAGTCATCCGAAACGCCGATGACGTAAACATCAGGATGAGCATTTGCAAACTTGAGCGCCTCGTCCTTCATGTCGTCTGAGTTGAAGATGACCATCTTGGCACCCTGAGAAACCAACTGTTCGGCCAGTTGAGAAGCGGTCTGGCCCGGATAAGAAGGCGAGCCAGAGTAAACATTCTCAAGGTAGAGCATCTTTGTGTTGGGCACATTCTGCTCAATATACTGACCGCCATCATAGGTTGCCTGACTCCAACCCTGATCATTGTGTGCGCCAACCAGGAGCATACCGAAGACAAACGGAGCCTGAGTTGGAGGAACAGCTGTAGGCGCTTCGGTAGCGGGAGGCTGGGTGGCAGCCGGTGCAGAGGTAGCCGGAACCGCAGTGGGTGCCGGGGTCGGTGTAGCACAAGCGGAAAGGATCATCGCGAATGCCGCAATCAAAGTTGCAACTTGCCAAACTGTCTTACGCATTTCTTCTTCTCCTTATCATCAAGATATTGGAACCCAACGAACACTTCGTGATTATTTTCTTCAACTGCCTCCTTTCAATTTGTATAGACAAATTAATTTTATCATATTCATCGTCCTGTACATTTTAGAACAAACTTCACGTCAGTGACAAGAACGGTTAAGTACCCAAACAGGTGAATTTTGTCCTGACTTCCATAAAGGTTGACTCACGTTCTGCGCTTGGTTGCGTTGTAGATTCAATGCGCGACCATAACTTACACAACATCGGGTCGATATACGTTGGCGAAACGCGGTGCGACTGGATCGAATAATCCAACGCTTTCTGCCAATCGCCAGTGTGAGCATAGCCTTCAACAAAAACAAATCGCTCAGACGGATCATTGGGATAATCATTAAGTGCAAAAGCTTTATCACCTAACTGCGCGACTTGGCCCCAGTTCCCCTCCTGACGCGCCAGATCGGCTTTCTCAAAATAATAGCACCAGCCATGCTTCGGCTCCGGGCCATAGAC
Organism: Anaerolineales bacterium; assembly: GCA_035541395.1. Lineage (GTDB taxonomy): Bacteria > Chloroflexota > Anaerolineae > Anaerolineales > Villigracilaceae > JACPVF01. The sequence goes on along the minus strand of DATKNJ010000364.1, from coordinate 2,567 downwards.
CTTGGGCATGTGCGCCGTTTCATCGGTTTGAATCCACGCTGTGGAGGAAAGCGCCGCGCCCTCGCGCATCATATATTGATCCGGGATGAAATGATTGTTCGCGTCGATATCAGGATCGAGCACGCGCAAACAAGCCGGCGGCAAATAATAGAAAGAGACCACTTGCGAAGTGCTGCCGCGAAAACTGCCGACCAAATAATCGTAGCTGAGATTGATTCCCTTATCAAGTGAAGGTAACGCGCCATTCAAACGGTTGGTCGGATAAAAAAGCAAATAAGGAATCTGTCCCGAATCGGTTGTGAGCTTCGGCGCGTAGATCCAAGTCAGCGCAGCGCTAAGGGAGTTATCAGCGTAAAAATTCAACGCGCCTTCATTCATCAAGACCAACGTATTTGGCTGAATGCCCGGCACGCGCCAAGTCATTTGCCAGAATAAGTTTTTCTGCACATCCCAATCGCGGCTGAAATCCGTGGCCCACAAAAATTGACGACCGACCGCGAAACCAATGAGCAAAGCCAGCAGCGCGTAATGCGCGCGCATCCACGGAATCAACGCGAGCAAACCACCAGCAATTAAACTCACTGCAAACATGGAAGGCAACGTTGACCGATTCGCAGGAAACGATAAAGAGACCGGTAAATCCGTCAACCAGAACGGCGCGCTGGCGAACGGCAACATGATCAAACCCAAAATCACAGCGGACCAAGCTTCGCGCTTGGTTTGCATTTCCGATTCGGCTTTAGACCAAAATACAAAGAACAAAATCGCGAGCGTGACAAGAATAACGACTACATAACTCGCAATTGTGCGCGGACCATTTACAGCAGGATTGGGAAGTTGAAAAGCCTGCGCCCAAGCCGCCGCGCTGACCGTCCACATGCTTTTCAAGGCGGTAATAAACAACGAAACTAACGTGTTGACAAAATCGGTTTTCAGCCGCGAGCCGAGGCCGATTCCGTAGACTTGATTGTTGAAGATGAATAAACGGGAAAAGACCGCAGCCGCGAATAAAGCCAAATAAGGCCACCACAGTTGCAGGGTCCGTTTGAGGCGATGAGATGAATCCAAGCCCTCATCGCGTAGCGCAAGCCAAATCAAGGCGACGCGCGTCAACTCCAACAGGAAGAAATATTCCATCATCCACAAACTAAGTGCGGAGAAGAATAAACTCAGCAGAGTCAGTTTCCAGGAAGGACGCGGGATCGTCCATAACATGCAATGCTGCGAGAAAAGGAAAAAGGCAAGGACAATGAAAAAGTGGCTATAGAGGAACGCAGTCCATTGTGCGTTGAAGCCGGGATAAATCAAAAATAGCGCGCTGACGCCGAATGCAAAGCGCGTTTGCTTCGGCCATAATCGAGCGACAATCGCCCACACCAACACGGCTGTGACCCAACGCCAAAATAGCGCAAAGATTTGCCAATAAATCGGAACTTGTGGAAAAAGTCGCGTGGTCAGTTGATAGAGCAATCCCCACACCGGACGATTATTGGAAAAGTAACGCGTAAGCGCTTGCGCGCCCAATTCATAGCGAACCCAGGAGATGGGCAAATCATCCCAATAAAAACCCATCTTCGGAAGCAACAGTCCATACGCGAGAATCGAAATCAGCGCGAGCAACACGGGCACTGCCCACGGCCAACTCACAAATTTGCGAAGACGATTCAACAGCGGTTGCAAGTTTTCTCTCGCGCAGACTGTCAGACTCAATGATGCATCGATGAAATAAATCTGGCGGAAACCGACGCGCGGCTTCCGCCAGATTCTACACTAAGGCACGATCCAAGTGCCAGTCTCGCCTTTGAGGGCGCGGCCAATATTTTCCGGATTCGTGATGAGCGCTTGTTTGCCGCCGCCATCCAAAAACCACAGAATGGCTTCGACTTTCGGTGCCATCGAACCTTTGGCAAAATGCACACCTTCATCCAGATATTTTTTGGCTTCGGCTTTGGTGAGGCGGTCGAGCCATTTCTGATCCGGCTTGCCATAGTTGAGCGCGGCTTTTTCCACCGCAGTGGAGATGACAAACAACTCCGCGCCTACATTCTGCGCCAACAAACTGGAACCGAAATCCTTGTCGATCACCGCGGCCACGCCTTCGAGATCGCCATGTTCGTTACGGATAACAGGAATCCCGCCGCCGCCGGTGGAGATGACGATCACGCCTGCGTCGATCAAGGATGCAATCGCATCCTGCTCGATGATCTCTTTGGGAATCGGAGAAGCAACGACTCGCCTCCAGCCGCGGCCTGCATCTTCGACCACCGTCCAGCCCATTTCCTTTTCGCGGCGTTTGGCCTCGGCTTCATCCATGAATCCGCCAATCGGCTTGGAAGGTTTCTTGAAAGCCGGATCGTTTCGATCCACGAGAGTCTGCGTCACAACTGTGGCGACAGATTTTTTAATGCCGCGGCGGCGCAATTCGTTTTGCAGGTTCTGTTGCAAGGAATAACCAATCGCGCCCTGGCTATCCGCGCCGCAGACATCCAGCGGCACTTCGTGCATTCCTTCGGCTTTCGCGGCAATCTCAGAACGCCTCAAAATGAATCCGACTTGCGGCCCGTTAC
>DATKNJ010000363.1:0-4582 GCA_035541395.1 Anaerolineales bacterium | reverse complement strand
TCGTAATGACCTGATTTGTCGATCTCATCTTTGATGCCAATGGCCTCCAACGTAGCGGATACATTGACATACACTTCCGCGCCCTGCGGCACGAGCTTCAAGACTTGCGCCTTGGCTTCTTCACCGTTCTCAACCACAATCACATGAATATTATTAGCTTCCAAAGCCTCCACCACCGACTCAATTTGTTTCCCGGTGGCTGGCCTGGCAAATTCCCGATTCGGAACCAACTCCGAAACAGTATTCGTTTGAATTAACATCAATTCCTCTTCATTTCTTAATGCTATGTCTAGAACCCGATGACTTCCTTGACGATGATCATCGTGATCCGATTCGGACGAAACTCGCGGTTAACGATCAATATCTTATTGAGTTCTGTGCTCATGTTATAAAGTTCATGCATGTGCGCATCTTCAAGCGGATAACAATATTCCTGAATCCGTCTGAAACCTTCATCTATATTTTTGACCAGCTTCTGCGCGCCGACCACCCAAACAATTTGCCCGGCGCCCGAAGCATAGGGCCCAAGCTGACTGCCTGTTTTGGAAGCAATCAATACATGTCCATCTTCCGTCACCGCATGGACACTGCCAGCGGCATAATCTGGTGCGCCGCCCAACTTGCGAATCTCACGTCCCTGGGTTTCACGGTTCATCGCGAACATCCTGGGACGGAGCGCGTCATACTTCCCGGATTTATCGATCTCGTCCTTGATGCCCAACTTTTCGAGTGTGACAGACGCGCCAAGAAAAACTTCCGCGCCCTCAGGGATCAACCCAAAGAACAGGCGTTTGGCTTCCTCGCCATTCTCTGCTATTAACGTATGAATGCCATTTGCTTCGAGCGCTTTGGCGGTTCGTTCGATTTGTTCGTCATTGGCCGGACTTGCAAATTCTTCATTCGGAGTTAATACACTATCTTTTTCCATTGATAACATAAAGTACCTTCTATATTTGTTGCGCTGAACGAAACAAAGTAAAACTAGCTCAAAATCTTCAAAGCGCTACCCCAATTCGTGCCTAACGTGCCTTGCGTGACGATGTGCAGGAACTGCATGCCTTCGATCTGGCGGGCGCGGCTCAACGGGCCGGTATCCACTGCGCGCATACCGCCGTCGGTCACGATCTGTGCGACTTTGGCCTTGGCCTCCGCGTCATCGCCTGCGATAAAGACATCGAGCGGCTGACCAGCTACCTGTCCCGCGAGAAGCGTACCGGCATATGTAGTATTGAAAGCCTTGATCACTTTCGCACCATTCGCAATCGCCTTCGCCAAATCCTCCGCGGAGGAAGAATCGGATGCTGTGGCTAATCCGTCATAAGTTGAATTCAGCGGGTTGGCGATATCCACCACAACCTTGCCCGCAAGCTTCCTGCCGAGTTGTTTGGCAAGTTCGATGTTCGCGCCATACCAAACCGCGAACACGACCACATCGCCAAGTTCGACCTCGCCAAGGCTGGCAGTGGAAACCTTTGCGCCGTTCTTTGCAGAGGCTTTCACATCTGCGGCAACTTTTTCCGCCTTTGCGGAATCCCGATCCACAAAAGTGACCGAGTGTCCGCCCGCGACTGCCCGGGTTCCGATTCCGCGTCCCATGTTCCCCGCGCCAATGATTGTTATGTTCATCTTGACTCTCCTTGAGTAGAGTGATATTATACAGTTGTATTCTAAACAACAGATGTTGCCTAATTTACCTTCCTTACGCATTCAGGTCAACCACCAAATCGTTGAATCTGTTGACTAAGCAACACTGGAGCGAAAATGTTGTTAAACTCAAAAGAAGAAGAAAAGCTCGATCCCCGCGTCAAACGGACCCGCAGCCTGATCCTGACATCCTTTGAATCTCTCCTCGCTGAAAAAGGATTCGAGTCCATTTCGGTGCAAGATGTGACCGACAAAGCCGAGATCAATCGCGCTACGTTCTACGCGCACTTCCCCGATAAATACGCGCTGCTCGATTATGCAATCAGCCAAATGTTCAGCCAGGAAATCGAAAAGCGAACACTGAACACCTGTCACTATACTCACGACAACTTGCGTAATTTGATCCTTGCTGTGTGCGATTTTCTCGTCAACATGCACAGCGAATGTGCCCAACCGCATCAGCAATTCGAATCGTTAACGGAAGGCACCATCAAGAACATTCTCTACGAATTGTTATCGCACTGGCTTAGTCAATCCAAAGTAAAGATCTCTACAGACATCCCCGCTACTGTGGCTACCTGGGCGATCTATGGTCTTGCTTCCCATTACAGCCATATGAAAAAGCGACCAACGCTCGAAAAATTTGTGGATGAGGCTCTGCCATTAGTCGCTGTGAATCTCGAACAGTTCGCGCTGCCTGTATAATGAAAACGAGATGACGTGGTGTCATCTCGTTTTTGTTTTACGAATGTGCCAATAGTGTAAAAACGTCTTCAAGCGTTGATTCCACCGGCTCCACAGCGCGGACGCTGATTCCGTTTTCAGCAAGATGCTCGCTCAACTCTTGAGGAGTCCACTCACCGGGCTTGACGATCACATGTGCGCGGTCGCCGTGCAAACTAGCTTGTGCAATCCCTTTCATTTGACTTAATTTTTCCACCGCTTCGAGCAATGGATCGGCGGCTAAATCCCAAGCCGAACCGCTTAGATAAGTAGACTTCAATCCGGCGGGTGTATCGAAAGCCAGTAATTTGCCGCGATACATAAAAGCTACGCGGTTGCAATGCTCTGCTTCGTCCATATAGTGTGTTGTGATAAAAATCGTTGTGCCTTGCGAAGCGAACAGGTAGATCAAATCCCAGAACTCGCGCCGCGCCACCGGATCTACACCGCTGGTTGGCTCATCGAGGAACAAAATCGGCGGATGGTGAATCAACGCACAACCTAAGGCTAACCGCTGACGCCATCCACCGGAGAGTTCGCTCGTGAAGGATTTGGTGCGATTCTGCAAACCGGCCATGTGCAGCACTTCATCGATGCGGCCTTTCTCTTCGGATTCGGGAACGTCATACACACCGGCGTAGAACTGCAAGTTTTCCAACACTGTTAAGTCATCATACAAGGCAAACTTTTGCGACATGTATCCGATGTGGGATTTCACCGCTTCAGGATCACGCGCTACGTCGATTCCCATGATCTTGGCTGTGCCTTCCGTTGGCGTGATCAATCCGCATAACATGCGGATGGTGGTCGTCTTGCCAGAGCCGTTCGGGCCAAGGTAGCCAAGCACTTCACCGGGTTGAACAGAAAACGTAACATGATTCACCGCGGTGAAATCGCCGAACTTTTTGGTAAGACCCAATACTTCAAGCGGTAGGATTTGGTTCTCCATATCCTGCTTCTTCCATTTCCAATAATTGAATAAACACGTCTTCCAGCGTGGCTGGGACGGGTAGGAGATGAGTCACGGAAACACCAGCAGCTTTCAGTCGCGCGGGGATGCGGGTCATTGGCCCGTCAGCAGAACGGACTCGCAGGTGCAGATATCCGCCGAACGAATGGACATCCTCCACATCCTCATCCTGGAGAGCGATGTCGCGTGCTTCCATTTGAGGCGCGGCGGCCAACTCCAAAATTCGTCCCGAAAGAGTCGCCATAAGATTGCGCGGCGCATCCGAGGTCAAAGCGCGACCATGATTCATGAAGATGACGCGATTGAAACGCATGGCTTCATCCATGTAAGGCGTACTGACAAGCACTGCCGAGCCGCCGCGCAGAAGGCCGATCAACAACTGCCAGAATTCCTGACGAGCTACCGGATCCACGCCGCCAGTGGGTTCATCCAACAATAAAACTTTGGGGCGATGAACCAACGCGCATGCCAGGCCAAGTTTCTTCTGCATGCCGCCAGAGAGCGCCGCGGCCGGACGATCTGCAAATTCGGCCAGCCCCGCGAATCTTAACAAATCGATCGAACGTTGTTTACGTTCCTGATCAGGAACTTCAAAGACCTCGCCAAAGAAATCGAGATTCTCTTTCACAGTCAGGTCGCCATACAAGCTGAAACGCTGCGCAAGATAACCGAGCTGCTCGCGCGCCTTCTCGATTTGGGCTGGCACTTGGTATCCCGCAACACTGATGAAGCCACTATCCTGCGGCAACGCACCGCATAAAAGACGCATGGTAGTTGTTTTGCCCGCGCCATCCGGACCGACCAAGCCAATCATTTCTCCGGCGCGGACTTGCAGATTCAGACCATCCACAGCACGTGTCGAGCCAAAGGTCTTGACCAAGTCTCGAGTTTCAAGCAGGGTTTCCGGTTCCATTTTACTTTGCATCAAAGGTGACATCAGCGGGCATGCCCAACTTGAGTTTGCCTTGCGGGTCATCCACCGTCAGCTTGATGGCATATACCGTGGAACTGCGACCTTCCACTGTCTGCACATTCCTCGGCGTGAACTCCGCCTGATCCGAGATATAGGTCACTTCACCGCTGAACTTCTCGCCCGGGAACGAGTCCACACTGACGTTGGCTTTTTCATGCAGCGAAATTTGTCCATATTGATCCTCCGGCACATACACCGTGATCGTCAACTGGCTGATGTTCGCCATCGTGAAGGCTGAAGCTCCCGGCTGCACGAACTCCCCCGGCTCGATG
>DATKNJ010000362.1:0-8228 GCA_035541395.1 Anaerolineales bacterium | reverse complement strand
ATCAGAATTTGTTCGCGTTCCACAGTTTGACCAATTTCTGCTGCGATGGATTTCACTACGCCATCGAACGGCGCTTGAATGCGGATTTCCATCTTCATGGCTTCCAACACCATCAGCGTTTGACCTTTTGTCACTGCGTCGCCTGCGCTGACGTTCACGCCTCTTACTTGACCTGGCATCGGCGCGGCCAATACGGAGGCATGATCGCCGCCCGCACCTGCGCGCCTCGCCGCGGGCGATTTGGTCAGCACAAATGTCTGTCCGTTGACTGTTACCCAACGTTTCGCGCCGTTTGAAGAGACATACGCGGTCAGCTTGCGGCCATCAATGATGAGATCGAGTCGTCCGTGTTGCGAATCGGTCAATTGAACGGTGACAGTCTTCCCGTCGAGAGTGAAGCGGTATTCATTTCCATGCGCGAGGAACTCGATGGTTCGGTCGTCAAAATTCAGCTTCATGAATCGATCCGATAAAGTCGCAGAAATTTGAATTCGATAAACTGGCCCTGGTCGAACGTTTTCAGCGGGACGAGATGTGAAAGAAAATCCGGGTTGTCGTAACCGCCGCGTTGTGTGAACGGAGGATACAGCATATTTTGAAAATCGAGAATGTAGTGAATGTTCTTGGCCTGCAAATATGCAGGAAGGTTATGACTCACAGCATATGGATAGATATCATTGTTGACGAGGCCATCGAGGTTGACCACGCGCGTGCCGCCCTGATAATAGCCCAACACACCGCTGTTCCACGCGCCCACATACGCGTCCGGCGGATTCTGCGCGAGGGATTCGCCCGCTTCGAGCATGAATTGATGATGCGGCCAGGGCGCGCTCTGTGAACTCAATGGATACAAACTAAACAATTGCACGCCGAGTGTGGCCAATGCAAAGATCGAAAGCCAAATCGGCGCGAAGAGTTCTTCTTTTAAGAGGCGCTGATTCAGATAACGCGCGCCTGCCACCAATAAAATGAAGATGGGCCAGATGAAATTGGCGGTGTACCATCTTTGGATTGCGCCATCGCGTGAATAAAAAAGGAGATAGCCAACGATACAGATTGCGGAAGCGAGCACGAGAATCTTTTCGTGTGCGGGTTGATCTTTGGAGAGTTTGAAATCTGCAAGTGATAGATGATTCTTTCCGCTTAATTTGGCGAGAATGATGACGATCAATGGGCCGGAAATCAAGAGCAGGCTTAGGAGAAAGATCGATCGCTGAAAGTCGGCAAAGCCGAGGTCCATGCCAAGGGTTTGAAAGATCAAATCAGCCGCGCTGTAAAAACTTTGATTCCCGAAATTTGCCCAATAACTTTTCATCAGCGCGCTGGATTGAATCAGCGTGCCGGTGGTGATGAAGTTGTGGATGAAGATAAGGCCTATGCCCAACCCCGCGCCGATAAATCCAAACAACGTCGCGCGAGTGAATGGTTTACTCTCCTGTTTTCGTTCAATGAATAGCGCTGAAACAAAAATACAAAATGGCAATAAGCCAAAATCGGAGCGCGCCAAACTTCCGAGCAAACCCAATGCAAATGGAATCAAAAGATTTTTGCTCGTCGTAAAGCGATAAAAATAAAAGCAATACAATCCTGAGATCAAAATCACCAACGGCCATTCAGTGATGGAAACCGAGTCGAAAAGAAACGATTTGGCTGAAACTAAAATGGTGAAGACGATCAAAAAGAAAATATCCTGTTCGCGCCAGCAAATCCACCAGACGATGATGGCCGCGAGGATTGTGATCAACGCGCCGAGACCCAAAGCCAGAGTCACAAAATTTGCAGAGGTCGGTTGGAGTAGTTTATAAAGCCCAACCAAAAGATAAGCTTGCATCAAATGAAAGCCGGAAGTGAGACTGAGACCGCCATCAAATGTCCATTGACCGAAGCGGACGAAGTTGCGCGCCAGCGTTAAATAATAGTAACCATCATCGGGCGTGAACTGGACTTGTAGAATCGCCGGTGCATGCAGAATCAAAACGTCGAACACAATTAGGTGTACCAACACCAGCGCACTGACGATTTTCCAGAAGGGCAGCCAAAACGAAGAAAGGCGTTTCATCGCGAAACTTCAATTGCGAAAGCCATTTGGATTCTTCCACGGACTGTACGGATCAGACTCATTTGAAATTTCCAATTTCCAATTTTCGACTGTTGAATCAGCGAGCGCAGCGGCAATCAATACTTCCATTGTCGGCTCGGAAGGCTTCCAATTAAATTTCGTTTCCACCCAGCGCGTGGTTACATTGCCATCCACAAAATCTTTATGCGCCAAAACCGATTGCAAAAAATCAATGTTCGTGGTCACGCCATGTACTACAAAATCTTTCAGCGCGGCTTGCATTCGTTGAATCGCGACCGCACGGTTTTCTCCATGCACGATCAGCTTCGCTAAAAGTGGATCATAAAAATGCGTCACGTCATTTCCCGCTGCAAATCCCGAATCGACCCGAATGCCCGGGCCACGCGGTTCGATCAATTGCAAAAGCTTTCCGGTGCTTGGCAAAAATCCATGTGCCGGGTCTTCGGCGTAAATGCGGCATTCAATGGCGTGCCCGCGCTGTGAAAAGTCGTTTTGCGTGAACGGAAATTTTTCTCCCGCCGCGATGCGGATTTGCCATTGCACGAGATCAAGTCCAACGACCAATTCAGTCACCGGATGCTCTACTTGTAAGCGCGTGTTCATTTCAAGAAAAAAGAAATTCGAATGATCAGGATCAAAGATGAACTCAACTGTACCCGCGTTGTAGTAACCAACCGCGCGTGCGGCCTTCACTGCCGCTTCTCCTATTTGCGCGCGCAGCTTATTTGTCAACAGCGGCGAAGGCGTCTCCTCGATGATCTTCTGATGGCGTCTCTGCACCGAACATTCGCGCTCGAAAAGGTGAACGAGATTTCCATGCTGATCGCCGAAGACTTGAAACTCGATGTGATGCGCGTTCGGCAGATATTTTTCGAGCAACAGGCGGTCATCCCCGAACGCGTTCAGCGCCTCTCTCCTCGCCCCTTCAATAGCTTCCGTTAAATCCGATTCTTGCTCAACGATGCGCATCCCTTTGCCGCCGCCGCCCGCCGCGGCTTTGACCAAGACCGGATAACCGATCTCTTTGGCGGCTTTTTTGAAATCCGATTCTGATTCAAGTTCCTCGAATCCGGGAACGGTCGGCACGCCGGCCTTTTTCATTGTGATCTTTGATTCGGCTTTGTTGCCCATGGCACGGATGGAATCCGGTGAAGGGCCGATGAAAGTCAATTTAGCGGAGGCAACTGCGGTGGCGAAGGAGGCGTTCTCCGATAGAAATCCGTAGCCGGGATGGATCGCGTCTGCGTGAGTCTGTTTGGCGGCCGCGATGATCTTATCGATATTCAAATAAGATTCCTTCGGCGCGGCCGGGCCGATCAAAACGGCTTCGTCCGCTTGTTGAACGTGGAGCGCGTTTCGATCCGCCTCGGAATAGACCGCAACGGTTCCGATTCCCAACTCTTTGCAGGCGCGCATAATGCGAATGGCGATCTCGCCGCGGTTGGCAATCAGGATCTTTTTGAAGGTTGCCATGTGCCAAGTGTACGATATTTTTTGCAAAGGTGAGCATGAAAACAAAATACCCCCAACGGGCTATCTCAAGTTTCATAACTTTTTAATAAAGGTGAGCTACCATTTTTATAAATGTCATCCATGAGAAAGGGAAATTCATATGGCTCAGCCATCACAAAGTGTCACAGATGAAGTAGAACGACTCAAGTGCAATTGGTGTCAGGGGATGAATCTCAAGACCGCGCTTTCATGCCAGTTTTGCGGCGCGCCCCTGGATTTGGCGGATGTGGTCAGCGAGTCGGGTTGGCGCGAAGCGCCGCGGCTCAAGGATATGACCGAGTTCCATTTCTATAACAGCACTTGCCAGGTGGAGGGCGAGATCGTGCCGGTCGCTGAGATCAATCTGGCGCAAGGCGATGGCGTTTATTTTGAGCATCACGTCATGTTGTGGAAGGATCCAACGGTTCCTATGTCGGTGTTGCAGTTACCGGGCGGCATGAAACGCGTGCTGGCTGGCATGCCGTTCATTATCAGCGTGGCTCAGGGACCGGGGCGCGTAGCCTTCTCACGTGATGCCACTGGTGAACTGGTGGTGCTGCCATTACATCCCGGCATGGAATTGGATGTGCGCGAGCATGCGTTTCTGCTGGCTTCTAAAAATGTTGCATATTCGTTTGAGCGCATTAAAGGTTTGCGCAATATTTTATTTGGCGGGCAGGGCATGTACATGGATCGTTTCGTAACAACGAACCAGTCCGGTTTGTTGATTCTGCATGGATATGGAAATGTCTTCGAGCGCACGCTCAAACCCGGCGAGTCGATTCTGGTGGAGCCGGGCGCGTTCCTTTATAAAGATTCTACGGTTCAGATGAATGTTCAGATGCAGCAATTGACCACCGGCCTGTTTGGCGGAACGGCCATGAGCTTGGCGCAGATGACCGGGCCGGGACGAGTCGGTATTCAATCCATGTATGTGCATCATTCCACGGAGTAGTTGAAATGAGCGCGGCTCCTTCTGCTCCTGTTTCCGGTCGAACGTATACGTGCCATTGGTGCGGTACGGTTTCCGATGGCACTTCATTGAGTTGTCCCGCCTGTGGCGCGACCATCAACGTCAAAGATATTGTCACGCCTACTGGTTGGATCGAATTACCCGGCCGCAAGGATATGGCCAAGTTACAGATCGGCAATTCATCCTGCCAGATCGAAGGACTCTATGTTCCAGTCGCGGACTTCAATCTGGCTCCCGGCGACAGTGTTTACTTCGCCCATCATGTTCTGTTGTGGAAAGAGAACTCGGTCAACGTCAGCATGATGTCCATGAAAGGTGCGTGGAAGCGTGCCTTTGCCGGTATGCCAATCTTTATGACTCAGGCCGCAGGGCCCGGCCACATTGCCTTTTCGCGCGACCTGCCTGGTGAACTGCTGGCGTTGCCTCTTCAGCCCGGTCACTCGGTGGATGTGCGCGAGCATTTCTTGCTGGCCGCCACCAGCCAGGTGGATTATGGCTGGACCAACTCCAATATCTGGTTCACCACCAAAAATGGCGACGAGACCGAGACGCATTATCCCATCGGCATGATGCTGGATCGTTTTACCGCCTCGAAGATGCCGGGCTTGTTATTGTTGCACGCTTCAGGCAATGTATTCGTGCGCCAGTTGAATCCGGGCCAATCCATTTTGATCAAACCTACTGCGTTGATTTTCAAAGATCCCACTGTCAGCATTCAACTGCACTTTGAGCATCCGAACAGCGGTTGGAATCCGTGGATGTCCTATATTCAACGCTATCTATGGCTGAGGGTCACCGGCCCCGGGCGGATCGCCATTCAATCGGCCTTTGAGCCCGTGGAAGATAACGGACGAAACATCACAAGTCATTCACCCGCAACGCGACAGAATTGGTGATCATAAAAAACGGACAGCCAAACCGACTGTCCGTTTTTTTATTGCAAGTCGCGTCACGCGGGGCTTGAGCCTGGTCTGCCTCGATCAGCCTTTTAACAGCCTCAACAATTCTGTCTCGCGTTCGGCTTTCAACCCCGCGCGCCATTCATGGTCATTCGGACGCGTACCCGCCCATGCCAAGGTATCTTTCACCGTTTCTTCCAGCGGACGAAATGTCAATCCCGCTTTGATGGCTTTGGACACATCAACGCGCGCAAAACCTGCGTCTTCACCTTGATCTGGAACCCAGGCGGGTAGATCGCTCCACGGCGCAACGTTGTTGTGTTCGAGAAATTCAACAGAGGCCCAATTGAAATTGGCATCGCTGTGACTCACTTGTTTACAAGTCCCGAGCAATTTCCCGAATGACAAGTTGTAGTCCGGGCCGGTGACGTTGAAAGTGCCAGATGCGTTTTGTTCGATCAAGCGAATAATGAAATCCGAAAGATCATGCACATCAATGATTTGAGTCGGAACATCGGGACGATCCGGAGCGAGCACTTTGCCGCCGCGCGCCACGCGCACCGGCCAATAGGTGAAGCGGTCGGTTGGGTCGTGTGGGCCAACGATTAGTCCGGGACGAACGATGATTGTGCGGTCGCCGAAAACTTCTCGAACGTTTTCTTCGCATACCGCTTTGCGCGGACCATAGGATTCTGGCGAGCTTTCATCGCTTCGATCTTTCCATTCACCAACTGCATCATTTTCATGGATGCCGATCCTGCTGAAGCTTGCATATACCGAAATGCTGGAGATGAAGACATACCTTTGGACAGAATCTTTCAGCGCCTCAGCGGACATCTTCACAATGCGCGGGACATACCCGCAAGTATCGATCACTGCGTCCCAGTGGCGGCTTGATAATGTATCCAAACCCTTTTCGCGATCGCCGTGGACGGTTTCAATTTGCGGAAACAGATCAGGGTTGGTTTGGCCGCGGTTGAAGAGAGTCACAGTGTGTCTGCGCGCGAGAGCGGAGTCTACAAGATGAAGTCCGAGAAAGCGCGTGCCGCCGATGATGAGAATCTTCATACTTTAGCCCGCGTCAATTTAGTTTCGATGGCTTTGGCCTCATTGCCCTCGGGGGTGATATTGTAGGCCGTGATCGCCAGATGATCGCGATCGATGATTTCCACTTCTGTGCGCCAGTCCCAATCCGGGCCGCCGCTGGGATCGGGATAACTGCCGAGCACGAAAAAGCCGTTGCCTTTCGGGTCGCCGGTGCAGAACATGATGGCCGTGTTGTTGTGGAACGAATCCACCCATGAGGCTTCATACCGATCAAGTGTGGTGTTGTAACCGAAGGTGAACATGCCATGCTGGGGTTCACCATCCATCACGGTTTGATAGATGTAAATCGCGAAACGGCCTTCCAACAGGAGTTGGATACTCCCTTGCAGTGGCGCTTCATGAGGTTCGTCGGTTGGGTCGAGCCAGGTGCGCGAAGTGCCCGTCCACGCGCCCGCGAGTTGGGCGAGGAGATGGTGAGGGGTATCGAGGGTTTTTGAGAAGGTCATGATGAACTCTCTTTTAGTGAGTAGAAAGTGGTGAGTTAGGGGAAAGGAATCTCTGAGTCAAAATTAAGTTCTGATGGCTGTGGAGATGTTTTGTAAGGGGTCTGCTCTTCCCGAATTCCTTTTTGGCGTTGGTTAGGGGTGAGAACGCTCAATATTTTGATGATCTGCGTAAGAAGGTTGACGCGATGACCTACGACTTCTTCTCTCAAAGTGTGATGGGATTTAAAATACCAGTCACGGGCCTCGCGTGCAGAACCAAGTGAGTATTCCAGAAAGCGTGCGCGATCCTTGCCAGTTGAACGGGAGTATCCCTCTGCAATGTTTGCCGAGATGGAACAAACTGAGCGATAAAGTTGGTCGGCGAGATCGCGAGTAAGTGGATTCTTGTTCAACGCGAGCGCATCCTGCCAGGCAATATCAGCGATGAACAAACCAAGTTGATAGACTTCAAGCTTCCACAGCGAATCGCCTTTGATCTCGTCAGGAATACCTGCCTGCCACTCATCATACCTCATACCATTTCTCCACTCACTACTCACCACTTTCTATAATCGGAACACACCAAAGCCTTGCTCTTCCATCGGCGCATTCAACACCACCGATAAAGCCAACCCCAAAACTTGACGCGTATCTATTGGATCGATCACGCCATCATCCCACAACCGCGCGGTGGAATGATACGGATTGCCTTCGTCTTCATACTTCTCCAAAATGGGACGCTTGAATTCGTCGGCTTCATCTTTGGTGAATTGCGGTTTGCCTTCGCGGGCGAGTTGATCCTGTTTGATCGTCAGCAATACATTTGCGGCTTGTTCCCCGCCCATGACGGAGATCCTTGCATTCGGCCACATCCACAAGAAGCGCGAACCATAGGCGCGGCCACTCATGGCATAATTTCCTGCGCCGAACGAACCGCCGATGACGACTGTCAGTTTAGGGACACGAGTCGTTGCCACAGCGTGGACCATCTTCGCGCCGTCTTTGGCAATGCCGCCAACTTCGGCTTCGCGTCCGACCATGAAACCGGTGATGTTTTGCAGGAAGATCAAAGGTATGCCGCGCTGGTCGCATAACTCGATGAAGTGAGTCGCTTTGAGTGCGGATTCGCTAAACAACACTCCGTTGTTGGCGATGATGCCGACAGGATATCCGTGAATGCGCGCGAAGCCGCAGACAATCGTAGTTCCATAGCGCGCTTTGAACTCGCGGAATTTGCTGCCGTCCACGAGCCG
>DATKNJ010000361.1:0-7861 GCA_035541395.1 Anaerolineales bacterium | reverse complement strand
GATTCGGCATGATGACATACGCGCCTAATTCGACATTTGGAAAATGATCAGGAATGGCGCACCAACATACCTCCGCGATTTTGCCGCAATCGGATAGAAGCAGTTCTCCGTTGACGATTTCCCCAAATAAACATTCTCTTTGCCGCGTGACAATCGTGACAAAATATCCGCCGGGTTGCGAATAATCAAATCCGTGCACGCGAATCGAGCGGCGATGTTTGGTCGAATCAAATTTCATGAAGAATTGCTTGTCAATTTGCTTTTACTTAATTCTTCTAGTGTTCCAACACCACATGCGAACATCGTCACTTCAATCTGTCGTTTCGTCAGTTTCATCGTCTCAACGGCTTTCTCGGTTGAAACTGCCGCGGCTTTTAGGAAGTTGCCTGCCATGCCGCCCAGCGTTGCGCCTAAAGCAATACACTTGGCGATATCGAGTCCATCTTTGAGGCCGCCGCTGGCGAAGACCATCATTTCAGGCGCGGCTTTCTTGACATTCGAAATTGATTCCGCGGTTGGAATTCCCCAGCCGATAAACGTCGCGGCGAGTTCGCGCGTGAATTCATCTGGCGCGCGATACATCTCTACTTGCGACCAACTTGTACCACCTGCGCCCGCGACGTCAATGGCGCTTACGCCGCAATTGGCTAATAACTTCGCAGTTCGTTTTGAGATGCCCCAGCCAACTTCTTTTGCGATGACGGGCACTTCAAGTTTCCTGCAAATCTTTTCGATCTTTTTGGCGAGGCCTTTGAAGTTCGTATCGCCGCCTGCTTGCACGGCTTCTTGCAGCGGATTCAAATGCAGAATCAACGCGTCCGCTTGAATCATTTCCACGGCGCGGCGACATTCGTCAATGCCATAGCCATAATTCAATTGCACTGCGCCGAGGTTGGCAAACAATAAGATATCCGGCGCGGCTTTGCGCGCCACCGCGAAGGTGAGAATTTGTTCGGGATGTTCAAGCGCGGCGCGCTGTGAGCCGACTCCCATCGCCACACCCACTTCCTGCGCGGCTTCGGCCAGTCGCTGGTTGATTTCACCGGCTTCTGCTGAGCCGCCGGTCATGGAACTGATCAGGATGGGCGCGGCCAGTTGTTTGCCGAACAACTTGAGGCGCGTATCGATGCGCTCCAAGTCGAGTTCGGGCAAAGCCTCGTGCGCGAAGTGATATCTCTCGAGTCCGGTGGTCAACGCGGAGCGGACATCCTTCTCAAGATTGATCTTAATGTGGTCGGATTTTCGTTCGGTAATCGGCGCAACTTTTGTCATAGGGTAGTGTTCCTGTGTTTGAAATCCCCAAACGGGACAACCGCTGGCTTGACAGTGCAAGTGAAAAGGTTACAATAGGCCAGCTTACTTTGGAACCAATTCCAGGAGGAACAGATGGCTGACACATATGAGGATGTCAAGAAGATTATTGTGGATCTGCTTGGCGCGGATGAGGCGAAGATCAAACCCGAGGCCCGCTTCCGCGAGGACCTTGAAGCGGATTCACTTGATCTGGTCGAACTGATCATGGCTTTTGAGGACAAGTTCGGCGCCGAGATCTCGGACGAAGATGCCCAGTCGATCACGACTGTCGGCGACGCCGTCACGTACATCGACTCACACCGCAAATAGATTTGTAGTGATTATAACCGTAGAGCCGCTCATTGAGGCGGCTCTACGAGTTTAATATGATATGGTGTCATGCTGAGGAGCGTGCTTTGCTCCGAAGCATCTTCGATGCGACAAAATCAGACTCTTCGGGAGAGCAACGCGATCATTATTTCAGCAGCGATGGAATTTCCTCGGGATGTTTGGCCACGCGTACGCCTGCGGCTTCCAATGCTTTGACTTTATCCGCGGCCGTGCCTGCTCCGCCTTCGATGATGGCTCCGGCGTGTCCCATGCGTTTTCCGGGAGGGGCGGTTTGACCAGCGATGAACGAGACAACTGGTTTGGTCATCTTCGAAGAGATAAACTCAGCAGCTTTCTCTTCGTCAGTGCCGCCGATCTCACCGATCATCACAACCTTTTCGGTTTGCGGATCATGCTCGAACATTTCCAACGTATCGATGAAGTTCGTGCCATTGACCGGATCGCCGCCGATGCCTACGCAGGTGGATGACCCCATGCCAACCAGCTTCAGCGCGTAAAGCACTTCATATGTCAACGTGCCGGAGCGCGAGACTACGCCCACGTTGCCGGGAATGGCGATGTCGCCGGGGATGATGCCAACTTTGCATTGACCGGGAGTCAATAAACCGGGACAGTTGGGTCCGATCAAACGAACCTTCTTCTGATCGAGATAATTGCGGACGCGCATCATATCCTGCACCGCCACGCCTTCCGTGATGCAGATGGTGAGCGGAATGCCCGCGTCGGCCGCTTCAAACATGGCGTCCGGCGCGAAGCGAGCCGGCACGAAAATGATCGAGCAGTTCGCACCAGTCGCATCCACGGCCAGTTTCACCGAATCAAAGACCGGGATTTTTCCATCCAGCACCCATTCGCCGCCTTTGCCCGGTGTTACACCTGCCACAACGTTCGTTCCATACGCAACCATCTGCGTGGTGTGAAATAAGCCTTCGTTGCCGGTGATGCCCTGAACCAGCAAGCGAGTATTCTTGTCAACTAAAATGCTCATGAATATTGATCTCCAAAATTGGTAGGGGCAAAGCCACGCTTCGCCCAGGGCAACTCATCGAGTCGCCCTACACACATTATTTTTTCTTCGCGGCTGCAACGGCTTTCTTCGCAGCATCTACCAAAGTCTCAGCCGTAATCATCTTGGCATCGGACAATAACTGACGGCCTTCTTCTGCATTCGTCCCAACCAAGCGCACCACCATGGGGACCTTTGGTTTGACTTCTTCCATCGCGGATAATATTCCGCGCGCCACTTCATCGCAACGCGTGATGCCGCCAAAGATATTGAATAAAACAGCTTTTACATTTGGATCGGACAAAATGATACGCAGCGCGGCTGCGACTTTCTCTGCGCCTGCACCGCCGCCGATATCAAGAAAGTTGGCCGGTTCGCCTCCGAACAACTTGACAATGTCCATGCTGGTCATCGCCAAGCCCGCACCGTTGACCATGCAACCGATGCTGCCATCCAGTTTGATATAAGACAATCCATATTTGCGCGCTTCGGTTTCAGCCGGAGCTTCTTCGTCGATATCGCGCATCTCGGCCAAGTCAGAATGGCGGAACAGCGCGTTGTCATCGATCAGCATCTTGCCGTCCAGTGCGAGCAGGCGTTTGTCTTTGGTAATGACCAACGGGTTGATCTCAGCCAGCGTAGCATCGTTCTGGTTATAAGCCTTCCATAATCCGTTTGCGATAACACTGAAGTCTTTCCAATACTGGCGCGGCAGATCAATCGAAGCGGCGATGTTGCGCGCTTGATAATCGCGCAGGCCAAGCAACGGATCGATGTTAAAGCGGATGATTTTCTCCGGCGTCTTGGCCGCTACTTCTTCGATGTCCATACCGCCGGAGGCAGAGGCCATCATCACAGGTTTCCTGGCAGCGCGATCATTCGTAATAGCAAAATAAATTTCCTGGTCAATGGCCGCACCTTCATCTACCAATACTTTGCGGACCGGTAAACCTTTGATTTCCATGCCCAGGATTTTTGTGGCGAGTTGTTCGGCTTCATCCGGGTCTTTGGCCAGCTTCACGCCGCCTGCCTTGCCTCGTCCGCCGACCAACACTTGCGCTTTAATAACAATGCGGCCACCCAACTCTTCGGCGATTTGTCTCGCCTCGCTTGCGGTAGCCGCTACCCGTCCCTTTGGGATCGGAACACCATACTTTGAAAAAATTTGCTTCGACTGATATTCGTGAAGTTTCATTGCTTCCTCAAGCTGGGATTAATTGCAGGGCGATTATACCACCCGTGTTTTTATATCAATCAAAACAAAAGCGGAGCAATTTTATAAATTGCTCCGCTTTGTTGCGCTTTGTTTTTGTTAATTTTGAGGAACGGTGAATCTCAAGATGCGCTGATTACCAGCATCAGTGACCCACACGCGTCCTTCCGCATCCACAGCGATGCCGGATGGCAATCCAAAGGTGGTGTCAGTGTTTCCGTAATCACCCCACACGCGCAGCAGGTCGCCTTTGCCTGAGAATTCCATCACTCGGTAGCCTTCCGGGTCAGTGATGAAGACATTACCCTGTCCATCGACCGCGATGTAGGGCTTATTATCCACTCCCTGACCGTTCCAGCCGTACACCTGCCATTGCTGATCGGGTGTGTAGCTGAGTCCGTCCTGGGATGGGATGAAGGTTTGGATGCGCTGATTCCAAGTGTCGGCGACATAGACGCGACCGTTGTTGTCGACTGCGATGCCGACCGGTTCATCAAATTGACCCGGGTCCAAGCCCTGCATGCCAAACTGTGTGATGAAGTTCCCATCCGTGTCGAAGATGACGACGCGCTTGTTTCCGGTATCGGTCACATAGACTCGTCCCCGGTTGTCCACCGCGATGCCGCGCGGCCCGTAGAACGCGTCGGGCGTATCGGCCTGACCGAAGAGTCCCCACGCTTTGATCGGCTTGCCATCTGCGGTGAATTTTTCGATGCGGTGATTCCACGTATCGGCCACATAAACCGATCCGTCATTGCCGACAGCTATGCCCCATGGCTCATTGAACGTGCCAAGTGGAGCAGTGGCCTTGCTGCCATCAAAGAAGGAACCCCATTGGCCGAGGAGTTTGCCGGTCGCATCGAAATGCAGGATGCGATGATTCAATGAATCGGCTACATAGAACGTGCCATCAGGCGCGAAGGCCAAAGAGCGCGGCGCGTTCATGGTCAGTTGTTGGGGCTGTGTCGAGTCGATCACAAGATCGGCTGCCAGAGTAATCGTCTTGGCGACAGTGGGATCTTCTTGCTGAGGCGCTGCCGCGGCCGGGCCTACGCCGTAATTCCAAATCTGCGCTGCAACATCTTTGCGGATATACATACGCATCTGGTCAGAGGGCTGCCAATTGGCGAGTGTATATGTACTTGGATCAAAGCTCGAGTTGTATTTCTTGGCGTATGGTTCGATAGCCTGCGCATAGCGCGTGTAATCGCGATTGAACCAGATATCGATGATACCGGCGCGCACATTTGGATCACCAACCGCGGTACAGATGCGCGAGAAGTCATAGCTTTTGAACAGACGGAAGAACCCTAACAGTCCTGTGCACGAGTAATCGCTATCGAACGGAGTGCCTGGATCGCGGGATGAAATCAGGTTGAAGTAATCCTGGTTCGGCCACCACATGCGGATGTAATCAAAACGATAATAATCCGAGCCAAGCGCCGCATCAATCTTGTCGAAGTTCTTCTGGTCAACGATCACAATCACCGAATCGCGCAGAGAACGCGTGGGCGCATCAAAGGAACGTTGGTTGGTGTAATCGCGCAGATACCAAACAAACGGCCATGAGACACCAGTATCGGGCGCGCTGGCATCGTATGCGATGGGGATATTCAATCCGCCCGCAGTTCGCTCTGAAATTTCCTGTGCCTGCGCCATGATTTGTTTGATACCGGTCGCGCCGTGCGCATACACCATGTATTCGGTGGCGTCATCGTAATTGATATACGCGGCGCGGAAGGCAGTCCGCGCGGTGAGCACGGCCAGCAACGCGAAGAACGTCATTGTAAAGACACGCTTGACATCGTGGCTGGTCCAGTCGCGCAGCAAGTACGTCAGTGCAATGCCGCTGGCGATGGCAACGATGGCGGGCAGGATGAAGGCATTCGTCGCTTCAAGCTGCGCCAACTCCTTGCCTTGGAAAGGAGGATTGAGTCCCCAGGATAGGACAGCATTTGCGAGACTGGCAAGGAAGACAACCACCGTTAGCAATACAAGCCAAACGCGGCGCTCGCGCAGAATTTCCCAGTTGGTCGTGTCAATGACGCGTCCCAGCGCCCAACCGGTGATCAGAATCATCGGCCAGGTGAGGTGAGTGG
Source organism: Anaerolineales bacterium (assembly GCA_035541395.1). Classification (GTDB taxonomy): domain Bacteria; phylum Chloroflexota; class Anaerolineae; order Anaerolineales; family Villigracilaceae; genus JACPVF01. Next base: position 1,899 of record DATKNJ010000361.1, on the reverse strand, counting down.
TCAACCAGGGCATGCGCTCGCCCGCGAACGAGAACGAGACAACGCTGATAATGCTCCAATAAGCCAGCAGGCTGAACATGTTGATGAAGTTCGGGTCTTGCGGCTCTTGTAATTTTTCAGATTCGGTTGATCGTTCCGTTGATACGTCTGTTTCTTCTTCCGAGACTTCAACTTGTTTCTTCATCGGCCTGCGCCGCAGACCAACGATCAGGGCGAGAATCAAACCGATGGCTGGCAGGAATTCATAAACCGGAATTTGTATCAGGATGTAGTAATACAACGGCTGACTGCCGCGCTGTACGCCTTGTTGCACGAGCCAATATCCAAGCGAACCGACTACGCCGGTGAAGAAGCCATCGCTGTTGGTAAAGAAGGTGGTGTACAAAACGATGAACGGCACCCAGAACGTAAGCGCGAGTTTCCACCACAAGTCGCGCTTCCAGAAGTAGCCAACGATGGCCGAGCCTCCATACATGATCACGATGAAGATGGCAATCATGAACACGTCATGCGTGGTCAAGGCTTGAACAGAAGCCGCGTCAGTTGGAATGGCTACTTTCAACCACGGCTCTGTAAACTTGATAAGAAAGGCTGTCAGCAATGGAAGCACTAACATGCCGGTTAATGTCAACAGGTCAAACGATCTCTCCGAGCGAATGCGCTCCCAACCATATCCGCGGAACAGGAAATAAACCGCGGCGCCCAATACCAGAAGCGCGACCAGGGCGATGATCGGCAATGGAGAGAAGGAGCCAGCCGCGGTCGGCGCGAGAGGCGAGCTTGAGTTCGGATTGGCAGGCGCGAGAGTCTCCGTTGCGCTGAGCGCCGCGGCGCTTTGCCTTTGGTACAGCGCAACGCCGACCGTTGCACCAGCAACCAAGATCCCAACTGCGAGAAGAATAATGAAAGCACGATAATCCCTCTCACGGCCTTCCCACGAGCGATGCGTCACGCGCGCGATAAAGTAGATGGTGAGGAAGATCAAGAGCTGCGCAGTGTAGATATAAGAAGTTTCTTTATCCAGAAAGTGAATGACCAGCGCAACGGCCGTCAGATAAAGATATTTGTTTTGGCCAGTCTCAAGGTAACGCAACACCACATATAACATCAACACGCCGGAGAAAACCGCGTACATATCTTCGCGTACGTAGCGACCGTAGAAAAGCAGGTACGGCGAAATGACCATCAGGAAACCGGCGATCAACGCGCCAGTTTTCCCGATGTAGCGCTTCCAATACCAGACCATGGCAATGGTCATGATGCTGAACAAAGCTGCAGGGATGCGTGCGGTAAAGTCGCTGGCGCCGAACAGGAAGTACGAAAGCGCGATCAAATGGAATTGCCACGGGCCGTGCATCATCGGCGTATGTTGATAACCCTGGCCGCGATACAGCAGCCATGAGAAATACGTATGCAGGCTTTCATCGTGACTCATCACGCGCGCGCCCAAATTGTAAAAGCGAGACACAATGGCGGCCAAAATAATAAGGCTGAAGATCAAAATCTCATTTGTAATTGCGGGCAGGGCAGGGTGAACGGGACGATCCAACCAGTTACGTTTTTGTTCCATTTTTACACCGTAGTTATCATGTTGAAATTGGGATTGACTATACTTCATCAAAGTAGTTCTGACAAGCAATGCGATTTATAAACTGCGTGTAGCCAATATAACCTAATAGAAACTTAAGAATTAAGCTTATCCAGAATAGAAGCACCAGCCAGCTGACCGCATCCCGCCTGGATGTCGATGCCGCGGCGCATGCGGATCGTGCACGGAATTCCAGCCTGCTCCAGCGATTCTTTGAAGGCCGCGGCCCGTTCGCGATCCGTGGCCTGGCCGTGATAGCCCGCAGTGGGGTTGAGAGGAATGGCGTTGACATGACAGAGCAAGCCTTTGAG
>DATKNJ010000360.1:0-2772 GCA_035541395.1 Anaerolineales bacterium | reverse complement strand
GATCGCAGATAGCGCGGCTGGAACGATTGCAATTCGTATCGGCGCGCGCGGTCCGAATATGGCGTTGGCTACGGCCTGCGCGACCGGAACGAATGCGCTCGGCGAAGCGACAGAAATGATTCGGCGCGGCGCGGCAGATGTGATGATCGCGGGCGGAGCAGAGTCGGCCATTACCTCGTTGACAATGGCAGGTTTGAATGTGATGGGTGCGCTCTCCACTTACAACGAAGCGCCTGAGAAAGCCTCACGTCCATTCGATAAGAACCGCGATGGTTTCCTGATGGCTGAAGGCGCGGGTGTTGTGATTCTCGAGTCATTAGAATATGCCACTGCGCGCGGCGCACAAATCCTTTCGGAATTTTCGGGATACGGCACAACGGATGATGCGCATCATATCTCGGCCCCGGCAGAGAACGGCGCAGGCGCGGCGATTTCCATGCAATTGGCTTTGCACGACGCGGGGTTGAAACCTGAGGAGATCGGTTATATCAACGCACACGGCACATCGACTCAATTGAACGATAAGAGCGAAACGGCCGCCATCAAAACAGTATTTGGCGAGCAGGCTTACAAGGTGCCGATCTCTTCGACCAAATCCATGACCGGTCATTTGCTGGGCGCGTCCGGTTCGTTGGAAGCGATTATTTGTACGCGTGTGCTTCAAGAAAATATTTTGCCAGCGACCATTAATTACGAAACTCCCGATCCAGTATGCGATTTGGACTACGTGCCCAACCAGTCGCGTAACGCACAGCCTGAGCACATTATGTCCAACTCGTTTGGATTCGGCGGGCACAACGCGACCCTGATTCTGAGTCGTTTCAAAAAGTAGAATTCCTCTCTGCTTTTTTCGCCAAAGGCAGAGACACGAGGTATTTATGCAATACGCACACATCACGGGCTGGGGCATGGCTGTTCCCGAGCCAGTGCTGACCAATGATGACTTGTCGAAAATGGTGGAGACAAACGATGCATGGATTCGCGAGCGGACAGGGATCCGGGAAAGGCACATCGCGCGTGACAATGAGTTCGCATCCACATTGGGCGTCGGCGCGGCCCTCAAAGCGCTGGAAGTTGCGAATCTCAAACCGGGTGATATCGACCTGATCATCTGCGCCACCTCCAGCCCGGAATATATCTTTCCCGCCACGGCTTGTTTGATTCAAGATCAAATCGGCGCGACGCGGGCTGGCGCATTTGATCTATCCGCGGCGTGCTCGGGATTCATCTATGCCCTCAATATGGCCGCACAATCGATCCGCAGCGGCTCAATCAAAAGCGCGTTGGTGATCGGCGCCGAGACTCTATCGCGTTTTGTGAATTGGAAGGATCGCAGTACGTGTATCTTGTTTGGCGACGGCGCGGGCGCGTTTGTATTGCAAGCCAGCGAGAATCCGGGCGGCGTGCTTTCAGCTGTGATGCACTCCGATGGTTCCGGCGGCGACCTGCTTTCATTGCAAGGCGGCGGCAGTCATTATCCCGCGAACGAAGAAACCGTTCACGAAGGCAAGCACTATATTCACATGAATGGAGGCGAAGTCTTTCGCTTTGCGACGCGCGTCATGGCGCAAGCTACGCGCGAAGCGCTCGACGCGGCGGGTCTGACCGTCGAGCAGGTGCAATGGATTATCCCGCATCAGGCCAACATCCGAATCATCGAAGCGGCCGCACGCGGACTCAAGTTGCCGATGGAGCGATTCGTCGTCAATGTGGATCGTTATGGAAACACGTCCACTGCCTCGATTCCGATTGCGATGGTGGAGGCGGTTGAAAAAGGCCAAGTCAAATCCGGTGACAAAATTGTGATGGTCGGTTTTGGCGCGGGCCTCACATGGGGCGCGTTAGCCGCGGAATGGACCGGGCCGCTGCCGGTGGTACACCGCGTGTATCCACGGCAATATCGAACGGTTGCGCGTTTGCGCTCAATTTGGCGGCGCATCGAACGGTTTATCGAAGGCTTGTTCTGGGGCCGTTATGAATAGGTTTCCCATTTTTCTTGCGATTGTGGTACATTTGTCTTCGCGAGAAAGTTAGAACGAAAAGGAGACTCTATGTTCGATTTTGGTGTTCCAGAACTGCTGATCATTCTGGTGATTATTGTTCTGCTCTTTGGCCCGGGGCGAATCGGGAAAGTGGCCGGTGAAGTTGGAAAAGGAATCAAAGCGTTCCGCGACGGCTTGAGTGGTCCAAAGGAAGATCAGCCGAAAAGCCCCACTGAAACTGCTGAAAAAACTGAAGAGAAGAAATAAACGTCAAGGCCTCGCAAGAGGCCTTGATTTTTTGTCTAGGAACTTAGGTAATTCACCGAAGACCAACAAAGTTGCACGGGATTTTCACGAAGCTGTTTATTGAATTTGCTCTTTAAGTTCTTTGACATTTGTGACTGGTTGGCGGCAAACAAAACCTTCGCATACATATGCAGTGGCTTGTTTGTTGAGCGCGGGGCGATCTGCCAATAGGGCGGGAGAGTCTTTTGCAAGCGGAATGGTGGACGCGGCGACAATCATGTTCGGACGATAGGCAGACCGAAGCAGTTTAATCATCGCCTCGAAAGATTCATCCCTCGCTTCTCCCACAACTGCCACCTGCTTCACCGATCCCAGCGCGAAATCCGCGTCTGACAGCCAGCGCGCAAACGAGGTTGGATATTTCAGTGTGAACTCACTGGCTATCGCCAGAGCTTCTTCTGCGAGATCGCGATATTCGCCTTTGTCTGTGTATGCGGCTAATTTGAGCAAGGCTTCGCAGGCCAAGGCGCTGCCAGAAGGAGTG
>DATKNJ010000359.1:0-3693 GCA_035541395.1 Anaerolineales bacterium | reverse complement strand
TCGATACGCTCAAGATCGACAAAGCCCATGCCATTGGACATTCGATGGGCGGGACGATTGTATTTGGTTTGATCGCTGCGAACAGCAAACGCATCTTATCTGGAACGGTAGTTGATCCCGGTTCTCCGTACGGATTCGGCGGCTCGAAAGGACTCGACGGCAAACCCGTCTACGATGATTTCGCGGGTTCGGGCGGTGGTGTTGTCAATCCGGATTTTCCCAAGTTGATCGCGGCTGGCGATCGCTCATCGGATAATCCGCAGGCTTCCCCGCGTGTGGTGATGAACGGTTTCTATTGGAAGCCGCCATTCAAACCGGCACGCGAAGAAGATTTGCTTTCTTCGTTGCTGACTGAAAAGATCGGCGAACAAAAATATCCGGGCGATTTCGTCTCATCAACGAACTGGCCGAATGTCGCGCCGGGCAAGTTTGGTCCCATCAACGCCCTCTCGCCGAAATACGTTGGCGACAGCGTGGATAAATTTATCGCTGCTTCGCCCAAGCCGACCATGTTGTGGATTCGCGGTGACTCGGACATGATCGTCTCTGACAACTCGCTCTTCGATTTTGGCGCGCTCGGCAAACTGGGCTATGTTCCCGGCTGGCCAGGCGATGACGTGTATCCGCCTCAACCGATGGTCGGACAGACTCGCTATATCCTTGAGCAATACAAAGCCAAAGGCGGATCGTTTGAAGAAATTGTGATCGCGGAAACGGGGCACTCGCCTTACATCGAGAAACCAGATGAGGTGATGTCTCATATCTTAAGAGTTTTGAAGTAGTTTCATGAGGGCACAGCGGAGTCAACGCCGAATCTAACAGGTTTCGCTGTGCCTTTATGGAAAATAAGAAGGCTTAAGTACTTAAATCAAGAACTCTAGGTCGCGGGTCGCGATGGTTAGTGCAGTGATTATGGCTGCCAATGCTGTTGCTTCATTGCCCGCGTTCGTTTTCATTTGAGGAGAATGTTCATGAAGATGAAAGATAAAGTTGTACTTGTAACCGGAGGCGCGGCAGGAATTGGCAAGGCAACTGCGTTGCGCTTTGCTGAGGAAGGCGCGAAAGTTGTGATCTGCGATGTCAATGAGACAGTGGGGCAGGAAACGGTCAAGTTGCTCGGGGAGGACTCGTCGTTTTATAAAGTCGATGTGACCAGTCGTGAGGATGTCCAAAAATGGATCGATGAAGTCGTTGCGAAGTATGGCCGCGTGGATGTGATCGTTAACAACGCAGGTGTTTTACGCGATGGACAACTGGTCAAGTTCAAAGATGGGCAGATGGTTGGACAAATGGCCGAAGCAGATTTTGACTTGGTGGTCTCTGTCAACTTGAAAGGTGTGTTTAACTGTGCGCAGGCAGTTGCGCCAGTGATGATCAAGCAGGGCGGCGGTGTGATTTTGAATGCGTCTTCTGTCGTTGGCCTGGATGCGAATTTCGGACAGACCAATTACGTAGCAACGAAGTTCGGTGTGATCGGCATGACAAAAGTTTGGGCGCGCGAATTGGGCAAGTACAACATCCGCGTTAACGCGGTGGCGCCCGGTTTTACTGCGACGGATATGGTCAATGCCATGCCGGAGAAAGCGCTGGAAAACATGAAGGCGCGCACACCGTTGGGGCGACTCGGCGATCCACGCGACATCGCCAACGCGTATCTATTCCTCGCCTCGGATGATGCTTCGTTTATCACTGGTGAAGTCCTGCGCGTGGATGGCGGTATTGTCGTTGGGACATAAATACGGATACAGTGTTTTATTGATACATGATTCTTGGCACATGACACTTGAATATGAATTCCGCTGATATTCTGACCAAACGAGCTTATTTGACCCCTGATCGTGAAGCGTTATATGACTTTACGAGCGGAGTCCGTTATACATTTGCACAGCTCAACGAACGCGCCAACCGCGCTGCGAATTTTTTGCACGAAAAATTTGATATTCAAAAAGGTGACCGCGTCTCTGTTTTGACGCAGAACCACATTGCTTATGTTGATGTCTTGTTTGGATTGGGGAAACTCGGCGCGATCCTGGCTCCGTTGAATTGGAGATTAACTTCGCGTGAATTGACTTACATCATCAACGATTGCCAGCCGAAGGTGTTGATCGTTGGTCCGGAGTTCGTGTCTGTATACGACGGAATGAAGAATGCCATTAAAGTTGAGCATACCCTCGCTCTCGAAGGAGCACAAATCTCGGGTGCAGAGTCGTATGAGGGATTGCTGAATCAATCGTCGGCTTTGGAACCGAAGCGGATTGATGTCGAGGATGAGGATGCGTATTGCATCTTATATACATCCGGGACAACAGGAAAGCCAAAGGGCGCGATCCTTCCTCATCGCCAAATTTTGTGGAACGCGATCAATACTGTCATTTCGTGGGGATTGAGCGAGAAGGATGTTTCGCCGATATTGACGCCGATGTTTCATTCGGGTGGCTTGTTTGTTTTTCTTGTGCCGTTGTTTTACGCGGGCGGGCGAATCGTGATGACGCGCTCGTTCGACGCCGATGCTTCGCTGCAGTTGATCGCAGATGAAAAATGCACGATCATTCTTGGCGTGCCAACTCTCTTTCAGGTGTTGATGAATTCGCCGCAATTCGACGCGGCAGATTTCAGTCATGTCCGTTTTTTTATTAGCGGCGGCGCGCCGTGTCCGCCGTCGTTGGTTCAAGCGTGGAGCAAACGTAAAGGCGTCACAATGCGGCAAGGCTATGGCCTTACTGAAGTGGGCGTGAATTGTTTTTCGATGACGGATGAAGACGCGTTGCGAAAAATTGGTTCAGTGGGCAAGCCTATCTTTCATAGCGAGATGCGTTTGGTGGATGAACACGATCGTGATGTTCCCATAGGCGCGACAGGCGAGTTGATCATCAAAGGTCTGCATGTGTGTGTTGGATATTGGAACAATGATGAAGCCACGCGTCAATCCCTACGGGACGGCTGGTTCCATACCGGTGATATGGCGCGCATGGACGAAGAAGGCTATTTCTATATTGTGGGCCGCTTCAAAGACATGATTATCAGCGGCGGCGAGAATGTATATGCCGCCGAAGTAGAGGCCGTGTTCCGCGAACACGAGGCAGTCGCCGACGCGGCGTTGATCGGCCAGCCAGATGAAAAATGGGGCGAAGTTGGTTTGATGGTCGTGGCATGTAAACCGAATCAATCGGCGAGCGCAGAAGAGTTGTTGAAATACTGCGCGGGCCGTTTGGCAAAGTACAAGATTCCCAAACATGTGGAGTTTGTTGAGTCTCTTCCGTATTCGCCGTATGGGAAAGTCATCAAAGCCGAGCTCAGAAAGATTTTTGTGAATGGATGAAAGAGATGAATCATGCCTAAGATAACTTCTAATGGAATCGGACTCTATTACGAAATTCACGGGAGCGGTCGGCCGCTGGTATTGATCTCTGGTTTGGGCTATTCGCTTTGGCAATGGCATCGCATGGTCCCGTTGTTGGCGAAACATTTTCAGGTGATTACGTTCGATAATCGCGGTGTTGGTCAGAGCGATAAGCCTGCAGGCCCGTATTCTGCGCAGATGCTCGCGGCGGATGTTGTCGGTCTGCTCGACGCGCTGCATATCGAAAAGGCAATCATCGCGGGTCATTCGATGGGTGGGTTCATCGCGCAGGCGTTGGCGCTCGGTTTTCCGGAACGCGTGGAAAAACTTATTTTGTGTTCGACCAACTTTGG
>DATKNJ010000358.1:0-6458 GCA_035541395.1 Anaerolineales bacterium | reverse complement strand
AGAAATGGACACGCCCGCCATTCACGCGCAAACAGTTCAACGAGTTATTTATCATCAAACCCGATATGAACAAGGACGAGATCGCGCATCGCATCCGCGCCGTGAGTTATCAGCACTGGCAGCCGTACGTGGAGATCGAAGGCTATCGGTTCGAGTACAAGCCGAAGGCTTGAGGCATGTTATTCGTAACTGTGGCCGCATGAGGTAGATAAGGACTCCGCCCGAAATTCGCCCTAGATAAATGCAGATTCGTCTGGGTTTTGTGCGACTCCTTTTCAAACCTGTCAATCCTTTTTATCTGTGTCTATTTGTGGTTAAAACATTACCCATATTTATAACTGAAGTTATGCGTTTTTGGCATTTTCCACCGCAAAGGTGCGAAGAAAGTAGAGACTTCGCGTTCTTCCCCCTCTTCGCGGTTCAATCTCTCTTCTCGTGTGCAGGGAGAGTTAATCATCAAACTTCCGATATCTAATGAGTATAAGACTTCGGAAGTTTTTAAAACAAGAATCTGCCAAGTAGAAAATTGGCAGACATCACAATCATTTTGTTCTCTCACTTATATTGTACAAAATCGGGAGGGGAAATGCAATAGCGCATAAAGGTAGTTTTTTTCACGGCGCGAACGTTGTACAATGCGGTTCGATTACCCCATTTCAGGACAAACGGAGAATGATGATGCGGATACTGTTATCGACGATCGGATCGCGCGGCGATGTCCAACCCTTGGTGGCATTGGGACTGCAATTGAAAGAACTCGGGCAGGATGTTCGCTTGTGTGTGCCGCCCGATTTCCGCGAATGGATCGAGGGCCTCGGCCTGCCTGTCACGCCCATTGGGCCTGAACTGCGCTCGACCGGGAAGTCCAACCCCATGGCCGCACGGCCCACACCCGAGCAGATTCGGCAGATGATGGAAGGCACGGTCGCGACTCAATTTGAGACGATCACAGACGCGGCTAAAGGGTGTGACTTGATCGTGGGTGCCACGGCCCTCCAGATCGCGGCGCCCTCCATCGCAGAGAAGATGGGCATCCCGTACTTCTTCGCCGCCTATTGCCCGGCGGTTTTGCCATCCCCGCGTCACGCGCCGCCCGTCCTCCCCATGCTGGGAGACAAGCCCATGACCATGACCGATTACAGTGAACTCTGGACTCAGGACGCGCAGCGTTGGAACACTCAATGGCGCGACATCCTCAATTCGCATCGGACCAGGCTTGGGCTTGCTCCCGTCAGCGACGTGCGCAGCCACATCCTGACAGACCAACCCTGGCTGGCGTCTGATCCGATGCTTGGGCCTTGGGACGACCCCGAAGACAAATCCGTATTCCAAACCGGGGCATGGATCGTGAAAGATGAACGTCCACTCGATCCGGAATTGGAATCGTTTCTCGACGCAGGTGAGCCACCCATCTTCTTCGGCTTCGGCAGCATCAGCGCACCGCAAGGACTCAGCCAGGCAATGATCGCGTCCGCTCGGGCGCTTGGCCGCCGCGCCATTCTCTTGCACGGTTGGGCCGACTTGTCTCTATTGGATAATGAACCCGACTGCATCGCCATCAGCGAGGCCAACTATCAGTTGCTATTCAAACGTGTGGCGGCTATCGTTCATCATGGCGGCGCAGGGACCACGCATGCCGCCACGCGCAGCGGTGCGCCTCAAGTTGTCATTCCACAACATTATGACCAACCCTACTGGGCAGGACGCGTCCAGAAGCTCGGCATTGGAGTCACACACACATTGAACACGCCAACTGTTGACTCACTGACGAACGCGCTCGAACAAGCGCTGCAACCCGATGTCATTGCGCGTGCTCAATCCAGCGCCACAGAAATACGCACCGATGGAGCGCTGATCGCCGCCCAACGATTGATGAACGCGGTTCACTAGGAGAATCAAAAAACATCCCGAAAAGGATGTTTTTTGATTCTCAATGGTCGTTCTATTCTTTTGTGTTCATCCGATCAGGAGTGCCAGCAAACGAGAGGAGGCTCTGAAGATGGCAGACCAGCCTGAACGCTGGCCTCCCTTGAGTGCCTGCGGTTTTCCTAACCCAGAGTCTTCAAAGTTCTGTAAGCGACGCTTTTCATGCTCAAGAGCTGCCATCTTGATTTCATAAGCGTTTCTCCAGGCATCCCGTTTTTCTGGAAGCAGATTATTGTAGAGGGTATACATGTTGTTCTCCTTAAAAATAAAACAAGTCTTTGTTCGTCCGACAGTTCCCTTCGCGGTCTGCGAAGCCTCACGACTGATCCGCACTCATGGAGTGTTTTCACATTCGTGATCTTCGACGCCTACGAGGTTAGCTGACGGGCTGGAACAGAAGACTTGCTCTACAACGCGCTGGCGCTGTTTCGCCCCGGAGAGTGGGTTCCCCGATCAAAAGATTCGGCGTTCAACAATTAAGTTTGATTACTATAATTCAAAGCACAAAGCTTTGCAACAAAATCGGCGGGATTTTACACCAAAAGCACCCGTTTGGGTAATCAGCCATGAGCACAGGATGTTGAGACTTTTAACAAATGATGAATAACCGAACACTGCAGGCGATACGTTGGATCAAGAACCTGGCGAACGCGGTATAAGTTCGATGGTCGCGGCGCGCGCCTCTGGAGTGACCATGCTTCCAACGATGCTTGCAGCGTAGCGGCGATACTTTGCGCGATAGGCGGCATCGATCTGGTTATTGATACCCGAGTCGGACACATCCACGAACGTAACATCTTTGTCCACGCCGCCCGCTCGAATCTGTCCTTCGTGACGCACCTGTGTAGCGCGGAACCAATCAGAAGTGCGACCCTTATACGATCGTACATAAAGCTCGTCCCCGACGCGCACGACCCAAATGGTTACAGGTTTTCGCAATGTGCTGTCGCTGCGGAGCGATGAGAGTTGTAACTCCTCCGCATCTCCGATTTTTCCAAGTTCTTCAATTGTCCATTCCGCCATGTGCAAGTCTCCTCTTCTCATCACAACTGACACTTTATTGAACAGTGTATCATCTGGTGTCGACTCCAAGTCAAGAGGGATGAAATATTCTTTTATTCTCCATACCACCACTAAATATTTCCGTTTGAACGCGGTAAGATTGCATTGATTTGAATCATTCCCAAATGACCGGAGAACAAGGTAAATGGATATCAACGCACTCAGGCAATGGATCGCACAGCGCGATTCATTCAGCATTTTGGAAACAGTAGATATATACACCGGCGTCAGGACCGCCCTCAAAGAGTTCGAGTATGTGATCGAAGCACCGAACTGGACGCAGGATGGCAAACGCCTGGTTTATAACAGTCGTGGATGCATGTACACCTATGAATTGGCGACAGGGGAAATCAAAAAAATCGACACCGGGTTTGCCATCGACTGCAATAACGATCATATCCTTTCGCCCGATAACACCCGACTTGCCATCAGCCATTTTACAAATGAAGATGCAACTTCACGAATCTACATTCTGCCGTTTACGGGAGGCGCTCCAGCATTGATCACACAAAAAGGGCCCAGTTATTTGCACGGATGGTCCCCTGATGGCAGGCATTTGGCATATTGTGCAGAACGTAACGGCCAATACGATATATATACCATTTCCGTGGATGGCGGCGCGGAAACCCAACTGACCAACTTGCCCGGTCTGGATGATGGTCCCGAATATTCACCGGACGGCAGGCATATCTGGTTCAACTCTGTGCGGACGGGACTGATGCAAGTCTGGCGGATGGAAGTGGATGGTTCCAACCCGACTCATGTAGTGAAGGAAGATGCCAACTGCTGGTTTCCGCATATTTCGCCCAACGGCAAATGGGTGGTTTACATCGCCTACGGCAAAAACGATGTAAATCCGGGTGATCATCCAGCCAATAAGAACGTCGAATTGCGCCTCATCCCTGCCGAGGGAGGAGTATCGAATACCATTGCGAAGTTATTTGGCGGGCAGGGAACGATCAATGTGAACTCGTGGTCCCCGGATAACCGCACGATCGCATTCGTCTCCTACCGTCTCAAAGAATAAATCTAGCAAATCCATCGATCAATAAAAAATGAGGACACAATGATAAAACCAGTAAAAACAGCAATTGTTGGAAGCGGCTCAATCAGCGATGCCTACCTGAACACGATGATCAATAAGTTCAAGATCCTCGACGTAGTCGGCTGTTGCGACATCCACCCGGAGAAAGCCCAAGCCAAGGCGCAGAAATACGGGATCCAAGCGCTGAGCATGGAGGATGTTTTGGCAGATGAGTCCATTGAAATCGTGGTCAATCTCACCACGCCGCCTGCCCATTACTCCGTCATCAAACAACTTCTCGAAGCCGGCAAACATGTTTACACAGAGAAAGTCCTGACTGTAGAGTTGGAGCAGGCGGCTGAGTTGCTGAAGATCGCCGATGAAAAGAAACTATATCTGGGCGCGGCTCCCGATACGTTCCTGGGCTCAGCCATACAAACCGCGCGATACGTGGTGGAGAGCGGCATGGTTGGCGATATCACTTCTTGCTATTGCGCCATGACACGCGACAGTGAACTTTTCAGTCGGGCCTACCCGTTTACCGCCAGACCCGGCGGCGGGATCGGCTTTGATGTGGGCATTTATTACATCACTGCGTTGCTAAGCATTCTGGGGCCAGTGCGAGAAGTTTCGGGTGTGGTTCGAACCCGCAAGCCGGAAAGACAGGATTTCTCGCTGGAACACTTTGGTGAATCCTACCGGATCGAATGCGAAAATCTGATGGCGGGCACGCTTCAATTTCAATGCGGCGCTGTAGGAAATGTCTTGTTCGATGCAAATTCAATTTTTACTTTGCCGGAAAAGCCCGGCATGGTTCTGTACGGAACCATGGGAGCAGTGTATATGGCTGACCCCAATCAATTCGGAGGAGATGTCAAGGTTATTTTGAAGGGAAATAATGAACCCTTCGTGATGCAACAGAGCCACGCTTTCAGTGAAGAATATCGAGGGCTTGGAACAGCTGAGATGGCTTGGTCATTGCGAATGGGAAGAAAGAATCGCGCCAACAAGGAGATGGCTTACCATGCTTTGGAGGTGCTGCATGGCATGGTCAAAAGCAGCGAAACAGGATCAAACCGGGTCATGCAATCCACCTTCGAGAAAATACCACCCATTCCGCGTGGATATTCCGGGCAGACCTATTTTGAGTTTATGGAAGAACCGGGGATCGCGTTATAACATCTCAAGTCATCCCGCCTGAACCTTGATCGAGTCGATTTCAAGCGGGATGATTTCAACCTGCAATACACAATTAGAGCTCGATCACCGCCTTGATCGCCTGACGCGCATATTTTTTATGAATGGGCAATGATGGGATGCGGGCGATAGTGTTCTTCCAGCCGCGCGATTTCCTCTGCCGTGAGATGGACGGAGAGCGCGGCAAGCGCATCATCCAAATGATGAGGCTTGGTTGCGCCGATGATCGGGGCGTTGACAGCAGGCCTGGAATACATCCATGCCAAAGCGACCTGCGCCATGGGAATTCCGCGCGCTTCCGCCACTTCGCCGACGCGTTCGACTATGGTCAGGTTATCCTCCTGGGCGTAGCGGCTCCTGGCGAGGTCATCGCTCTGGTAGCGGAGAGTTTCCTCTTGCGAAGGTTTGCGCGCCAGCACACCGCGCGCCAGAGGCGAGAAGGGGATCACGCCAATGCCCTGATCCTGACAAAACGGCAGAAGTTCGCGCTCATCTTCACGGTAGATCAGGTTGTAATGATTTTGCATGGAGACGAAGCGCGTCCAACCACGCAGGTCAGCGATGTATTGCGCCTTGGCAAACTGCCAGGCATACATAGCCGAAGCGCCGATGTAACGGGCCTTGCCAGCGCGCACAATATCATGCAAAGTTTCCATGGTTTCTTCGATAGGTGTTTCATAATCCCAACGATGAATCTGATATAGATCGATATAATCCGTCCCCAGGCGTTTAAGACTGGCATCAATGGAACTCATAATATGTTTGCGGGAGAGTCCGTAGTCGTTGGGGCCCTGGCCCATCGGGAAACGTACTTTGGTGGCAATGACCACTTCAGCGCGTGAGGCAAAATCGCGCAGGGCATTCCCCAGGACGGTCTCGCTCATTCCATTGGAATAAACATTCGCCGTATCGAAGAAGTTGATGCCTGCTTCCAGCGCGCGTCTAATATAAGGTCGACTCTGTTCTTCATCCAAAACCCACTGATTGCCCTCCCCCGGCAGCCCATAGCTCATGCAGCCGAGGCAGATACGCGAGACCTTCATGCCGGTATTGCCTAATCGAGCGTATTCCATAGTTTTCTCCTATCTTTTTAAACCTCTTTCCAGCGTGGAAATACAATGCCCCTTACATTGGAACTGGTCGTTGTCATATTTAGCGCGGCAGGAGCTTGAGGGTCGCGGCGCGCGCCTCTGGAGTGACCATGCTCCCAACGGTGCTTGCAGCGTAGCGGCGGTATTTTGTGCGATAG
>DATKNJ010000357.1:0-5695 GCA_035541395.1 Anaerolineales bacterium | reverse complement strand
CCTGTAATGACCACAAACTTGTCGCGCGGAATCTCAACTGTGATGTTCTTCAAGTTGTGAACGCGTGCGCCAACCACGCGGATTGAATTGGAAGTCATAATAAAACCTTCTGAGATGGGTTAATTCAATTATAGCACATTTGTTTCAATTATCTTTTGCGGAAGTCAACTCCATTGATGCGCACAAGACCTTAAATTATACCAGTCGTAATTTTTATTCATTGGAATGCTTTCGTAATGCGCCATGTTATACTGCATGAAACTTCCCAAATCCGTCGGGGTTATGTTTTTCAAACCTCGCCGGTAAGGTCAGCCCGTGCCGGAGTCAGATTTCAAAGAAGAAGATGTGCTTGCCAGCGCCTCACAAGGTGATAAAGATGCTTTTGGCATTCTTTATGAGCGTTATGTGGAGCGCATTTTCAACTATACCTACTATCGCACAGGCAATCTTCACGACGCGGAGGATTTAACTGCTCGCGTTTTTCAGCGGGCGATGAATCACATTCACAATTACACAGATCGCGGTGTGCCATTTTCAGCCTGGCTCTATCGCATCGCACACAACCTCGTAGCGAACTGGCATCGGGATCGGAGTCGGCGGCAGGAGATTCCCATCAATGACTTGCCGGTGCTGCCTTCCAAAGGCGACCATCCCGAGTCGAAGCTGGTTCATTCGCAGGAACAGGATTCGCTTCTTCGCTTGATCCGACGTTTGCCCCCGGATCGACAGCAGTTGCTGATCCTGAAATTTGTCGAGAATATGTCGAACGCAGAAATCGGGCAGATCATGGGACGCAGCGAGGGTGCCGTGAAAAGCCTCTATCATCGGACACTTCTGGCGCTGCGCGACCAGATTGGTGATCAAAATATTACTTTAGATGGAGACTGAGCCATGCTGCGAATTGTGACGGACGGCGCTGCCGACATGCCCCTCGCCTGGGAAAAAGAGTTCGACATTCAAATGATCCCAGTCAACATTTTGTTCGGCGAAAAGACTTATTTACAGTACGTTGATTTGGATAACGAAGGTTTTTATAAGTTGGTGGACGAATCGAAGAAAATCCCAAAGACGGCCCAGCCTTCGCCGCATCAGTTTGTGGAGTTTTATAAAAAGATCGCGCAAAAAGGTGACACCATTATTTCAACCCATGTCACCAGCAAACTTTCCGGCACCTATGCTTCGGCAGTCAGCGCGGCCGAGGAAACGAAAGACCTGTTCAAGGTGTATCCGATTGATTCGCTGGTTGGTTCGGCTGGAATTGGCTTGATGTGCCGCGAAGCTCGCAAGATGGAACGAGCCGGTAAGAAAGCAGAAGAGATCGTGAAATACCTCGAAGAGATTCGCCATCGCATCCGCGTCATTCTGACGCTCGACACTTTGGACTACGCGCGTATGAGCGGACGTGTCGGCACGTTGCAAGCCGCGTTGGCCTCAGCGCTCAACGTCAAGCCGATCGCGATTCTGAAAGATGGCGTATTGAACATGGCAGAACGCGTCCGCACCCGCAAAGCCGCCATTGATCGTGTAATTGCTTTGGCAAAAGAAGAGTTTGGAGATCAACCGGTTTATCTGGCGGCTGTCCAGGCCCGCGATCCCGAATCGGGGCAGTCTTTGCTCGAAGATGCCAGAAAGCAGTTCAATTGCAAAGACGCGGTGTTGACGGAACTCTCGATTTCTGTAGCCGCTAATCTTGGCCCGGGAACGGTTGGGTTGGTGGTGTATCCTCTTTCATAGTGAGCAAGAATGACGAAACGCAAGCTGACATCTAATCCTGAAGAAGAGTTCGATTCCATCGAAGCGCATCTGGCCGGGACCTTGCGCCGGGTTCAGCCTTCGAAGGAGATCATCTATCGCCTGCGCGGACGCCTCCGCATGCCGCAGCGCGAGCAGATCGTTGTGCGATTGCGCGACTGGCAATCTTTGTTGTTGGCGTTTGGCAGTGTGATGTCTGGCTTGCTATTGACGATCACCGTTGCACGCGCTTTCTTCCACTTTTTTGGACGAAGAACGGGATAGATGTTTTTATCATTGAATAAGCCTTCAAAGTTTTAAACTTTGAAGGCTTATTTGTTTTCCCAATCTGGCAGCAACTCTTTGCATAAGAAGTGCGCTTCGGCGATGAGATCCGCGTCCACAGGAAGTTTGAATTCCTCAGTGACACGCAAGGTCAAATGGTCAATGACCAATTTCAAGTCGGCGGAAAGATTCGTTTCCTCTTTGAGTTGATTCAATAAATCATACGCGCTGGCCGTCCTGGCCTGCATCCCGCGGCGGGTGAGATATTCCCGAATGGCGATACCCGCCGCGCGGCGCGCGCGCACACGCGCCTGGCCTTCGTTGCCGCGAGCGCGGGCTTGTGCGGCTCTATCAAGCTCTTGAGCGATGTCTGCTTTCCAGTCCATAACGTGCTGGATTATAATGCTCCAATTCCATTGGAGGCAGACATGAAATCCCGAACGTTTAAGTTGTTCTCGTTTTTTGTGATCATGGGGATTGTGGTTTCGGCTTGTGCTTTTACCGGTGTCATTCCGACTTCCACAACTCCGCAACCATCCCCATCCACGCAGGGAAGCGGACCGAAGATCGTCACTGGAAAAGTAACTTACACCAACACGTTTTTTACAGCAGGCGTGGCTGAACCTGAAATCATTTTGGAAGATGAAGGTGGCTTTGTCACGCGCAATCGCAAATTTGTGATTCCGATTCAATCGCAAGTGATCGGTGAAATCACTTCGGATTTTTATACTTCACCGTTCACTTATAGTTTGAGTTTGCCCGCGGAGCCCAATGGCACGTTGCATGATGTCAATCACGATGGCAAGACTGATACAGGTGTGATGGTCTTTGCGGTGGCTTATTGGACGAATACATGGGGTGATCCGTATTTGGAAGTTCGCGATCAAGGCGGCGGCGGATGGTCGTCTGCTTATGCCTCCACCAAAGTGAGTACCGATCGCGATTTATATCTCGAAGTGTATGGCGGCAAGTATCTGGTGTACGCACCGGATGACAAGCAGCAGTTCCCATCGGGATTCGGCGCCGATAAAAAGTTGTTTACAGATGATGACCCGATCATGAACATCCCCGCGGGTTGGTCGGTGGTTAATTTGGACACCACGCCGTTCAGTATTGATCGCTCCGAAAACCCAACAATCGATCTTTACGAACCGGCCACTTCAGCCTTAGATGATTTCTCTGGTTTATCCTATACGGCTGCGTTCGATAAAATGCTCAATAAATTCCGCACGCAATATGCCTGGACTGAGTTGAAGCATATCGATTGGGACGCCATGAACACGGAATTCCGTCCGCGCTTTGAGGCCGCCGAGAAAGATAAAGATCCGCACGAGTATGCGTTGGCCCTGCGCGACTTCTTGTGGTCGATTCCAGATTCACATGTTGGATTTGACCAGTCATTACTGAGTCAGGATTTTGCCACTGATACCGCGGGCGGCCTCGGCTTTGCCATGCGCGATATTGATGATGGAACTACCATCGCTAACTTTATTTTGCAAGGCGGCCCGGCTGATAAAGCTGGGATGAAATGGGGCGCGCAAATTATTTCCCTGGATGGCAAGCCAGTTAATGATGTGGTCAATGCAACGGTTCCGTGGTCATCGCCGTTCAGCAATCCAATTGTCAAGCGTTTGCAGCAATTGCGTTATGCATTACGTTTCCCGCTTTCCAAAGGACAAGTGCAAGTCACGTTCAAGAATCCCGGCGAAGCGGAAAAGACAGCCACCTTGCCAGTGGTCAATGAACGCGCTAGTTTCAGTTTCTCCTCGGCGCTGGTGGGGCAGTCTCCGACTGCATTGCCGGTGGAATTCAGCGTTCTGCCAAGCGGATATGGTTATATCAAGATCAATAGCTTCCTCGATAATGATGTGCTTTCGATCCAGGTTTGGGAACGCGCCATCAAGTATTTCAACGACAACAAGATCCCCGGCGTGATTCTGGATATGCGCGTCAACAGTGGCGGCAACGGCTGGTTGGCCGATCAAATGGCGGCTTATTTCTTTGACAAAGAAACTCCCGTTGGCAACACAGCATATTACAACAAAGGCAGTGGTTCGTTTTACATGGACCCCGGCGATGCCACCAGTATGATCCCGCCGCGGTCGGATTTGCAATATAGCGGCCCGGTGGTGGTGATGGTTGGCCCGGCATGTGCCAGCGCGTGTGAGTTCTTCTCGTACGACATGACTATCAATAATCGCGCGACCGTGGTTGGACAATATCCAACTGAAGGCGCGGGTGGAAGCGTGGAAGATTTCCTTATGCCGGAAAACGTTCAGGTTCAGTTGACCATTGGCCGCGCAGTCGATCCGCAAGGCAATGTGCATCTGGAAGGCAAAGGTGTGGTGCCAACAGTCAAGGTGCCGGTGACCGCCGACATTCTGCAAAAGCAGGCGAATGGTGAAGATGTTGTACTGGAAGCCGCTGAGCAGGCGCTGAGCCAGCCACAAGGTTCTGGTGTGACTCCCGCGGGTCCGCCCAAGATGGCCAGTGCCACGGATGCGCAGAGCGCGTTATCGAGCGGCACATCTTTCTTGGAAGACAAGGCGCTCGAAAAACCGGATGCATCCGCTTATGCCCAACCCGGAACGATTTCATTCACTGTGCCGTTGAATACTTCGGAGGATTTGATTTGGGCTTACGCTTGGTGTGCTAAAGACGCGGACACGCTCAAGCAAAACTTCGATCATATTCAATTGAAATTTGTGTTAGACGGGCAGGATGTGTCGAATCAGATGAACACATTTGATACCCAGAATAACGGCCAACAATGCCGCCTCGTTTATACGGCTTTGAGTGACTGGCCCGCGGGTGAACATCATTTGACCACGACTGCCACGTTTACCGCGCAGATCAATGATGGCACATCTGATTACGCCGCGGGCGATTACATCCTTGACTATAAAGTTGTTGTAAAGCAGTAGAGGTAAGAAAAAATTCCTCGGGCAGAGACAGAACAAAGTCTGAGAAGACGCGAAACAAAAAGCCCGACGAAATTTCGTCGGGCTTTTGATTAATCTACAAAACGATACTTGAACAAAGTCCAAACCGCCTCAAAGGCATCTTTGAGTTTAATCTTTTTACCCTCAGAATAATCGCGGGGGTTGAACGAAATTGGAACCTCGTAAATGCGATAATGCCGCTTGAGTACCTTCGCCGTGAACTCAGGTTCGAAATCGAAGCGTTTGGCGCGAATGGGCATGCCCTCCACAACTTTGCGGCGAAAGACTTTGTAACCTGTTTCCATGTCAGTCAGGATCGTATCGTACAAAATGTTGGTCATGAAGGTGAGCATGTAATTGGCGACCATATGCCAGAACATGGCAACTCGCCGTGGCCCGCCGAGAAAGCGCGAACCATAAACTACATCTGCGATGCCTTCTTCAATGGGTTTGAGCAGGATGGGGTAGTCGCGCGGATCATACTCGAGATCGGCATCTTGAATCAGTAGGACTTCGCCTTCGGCCGCGTCCATTCCCGTGCGGACAGCTGCTCCCTTGCCCTGATTTTTTTCATGCAGTCTGACGTGCACATTCCCTTTGCCGTCTATCTCTTTCAAAACGTCGCGTGTGCCGTCTATAGATCCATCATCTACCAGGATGATTTCAAATGCCATCTTGGTAGCTTGAACACGTTTGACAATTTCAACAATGCTTTTGGCTTCGTTATAAACAGGGAT
>DATKNJ010000356.1:0-4529 GCA_035541395.1 Anaerolineales bacterium | reverse complement strand
CGCACGACGCGCAATATTATCCTTTCAGATGGCGAGTTGATTGACGAAACAGTTTCGCGCGCCTTGCCTTTGCTGCGCCATCGTCATATGTTAGAAATTACAAAGAAGGCCGAGCGAGTGGCGTATCAGCCCGGCGAAGTGATTCTCGATTGCAATCAACACGTAGATAAGTTGTACATTATCTCTCGTGGCTCGGTGGATGTGATGTCGAGTCAAAATGGGCACGGAAAATTATTGGCGCAATTGCGTGAGAACGAATTCTTCGGCGAGATCGAGTTGCTGCGCGGCGGCAAGTCCATTGCTTGCGTGCGCGCCGGACGTCATCCTGTGGAGGCGCTGACTTTTCCGCGCACAGACTTTTTGCGCATCGTGGAAGAATCGCCAATCACCGCGGAAGCCTTGGGAAAACTGGTTCAGAGTCGGCTCGAAGAACATCGCGCTGGAAGTAGAGCGCGCAAGACGGAAAGTAAAGCGCAGGATGAGCTATGAGACCGCGATGGCGTAAAGTTTTCCACGATCTGTTCGGTAACATCACCCGCACATTGCTAGTGGTCTTTTCCATCGCGGTGGGCGTGTTTTCCATTGGTGTGATCGCCGGCGCGTATGAGATCATCGCGCATGATATGAGCGCCTCTTACGCGGAGAATAATCCGGCCAATATCGAGCTGCAGACCGCGGATTTCAATGATGATGTGTTGAACGCTGTCCGCAATTCGCGCGGCGTGCAGGATGCGGAAGCCCGGCGCGTGGTCAGCGTGCGCGTGCGGACTCCGGGCAGTACGAAATGGGTCGCATTGGATGTGGTCGCGTTCGATGATTTCAATAAAAACAAAATCAATTTGCTTCAGCCAATTTCAGGCAAAAGCGTTCCGGATAAACGCGAAGTTCTGCTCGAGCATGATGCGCTCAAGGATTTGAATGTCCAGCCGGGCGATATGCTGGAATTCCAGTTGCCGGATGATACGATCACAACCATGCGTGTGGCAGGCGTCGTGCAGGATGTGGCAATGGGCGCGGCAGATTTCTTGGCTTCGCCGTACGCGTATATCACGCGCGACTCATTGCCTTATTTGGAGCAACCGGATCTATTTAACCGTATCTATGCCACCGTATCGACTGATGGCGATAACATAAATCACGTGCGCGATGTGGGCGTGTATTTGAAAGATAAATTGGAGAAAAACGGCACGCCGGTTTCGAGCGTGCGCTTTGCTGAATCGCATGTGCACCCGTTGGCGTCCACAGTCAATGCTATTTTGGGGATTTTGCTGGCATTGGGAATCTTGATTTTGTTCCTATCCAGTTCGTTGATCGCCAATACCTTAAGCGCGCTCTTGAATCAACACTTGCGCCATATCGGTGTGATCAAATTGGTTGGCGGACGCAATCTGCAAGTCCTGTTCATGTACCTGATTTTGATTCTCTCCTTTGGATTGTTGGCTCTGGCAATTGCTGTTCCGTTGGGCGCGCAAGGCGCGTATGGATTGGCGGTGTTCATCGCCAGTCACTTGAACTTCAATATTCTTGGCTATCGCATTGTGCCGTTGGCGGTTGTGATTCAGATTCTGGTTGGGTTGGTTGTCACGCTGGCCGCGGGATTGTGGCCAGTTATCAATGGATCGCGCATCACGGTGCTGCGAGCCATCAGCGGCGATTTGGCTGGGGACGAGAACCAAGCAAAGGCGGGGCAGGCGCGAGTCCCCTGGTTTGATTGGATGATGGTGCAGGCAACGCGTTTTCTTGCTGCGCGCGGGATTCACATTCCGCGTCCGTTCATCATCTCACTGCGCAACACATTCCGCCGACGGAGTCGCTTGCTGTTGACTCTGTTCACGCTGACGATGGGCGGCGCGATCTTTATCGCGGTGTTTAATGTACGCGTCACACTGAACGATTATATCGGCGCGATCAGTAATTATTTTCTGGCGGATGTTTCGGTGTCGTTCAATCAGCCGTATCGTTTGAACGAAGTGAATCAGATCGCGTTGCAAACTCCGGGCGTGGTGCGGACGGAGGGTTGGCAGTTCGCTAGCGCCGATTTGCTGGATGCCAATAAAAACGTGTTGGCAACGTTGAATATCTTTGGCCCTCCCGCGGGAAGTGATTTGGTGCAGCCGATTGTGGTGCAGGGTCGCTGGGTGCAGGTGGGCGATGAACAAAAGATCGCGGTGAGTGAAAATGTGCTCTCGTATTATCCAGGCTTGAAGCCGGGCGATTATTTGCACATCAAAATTAACGGTAAAGAAGAAGACTGGCAGGTAGTGGGCATCTTCAAGTTTGTCAATCGCGAAGGCGTATTGGCTTATACAACTTATGATTATTTGGCTCATAAGAACGATCAAGCCAATCAGGCGGCTTCGTTCCGTGTCGTGACGGATCAACACAATCGTCCTTATCAGGATCACGTTGCTGAACTGCTCGATGCGAACTTACGCAGCCATGGCCTCAAAGTGCTTCAAACGGAAGCGGGCCGCGCTTCGTTGGATACAGCTGTAGACAGCTTGAGTATTCTCGTTACGTTTTTGCTGATCATGGCAGTGCTGACCGCGATTGTCGGCGCGATGGGACTCACGGGCACAATGGGTATGAATGTGCTCGAACGCACGCGCGAGATTGGTATCATGCGCGCCATCGGCGCGGACGATCACGCCGTGATGCGCACGGTCATTGCGGAAGGTGTTGTCATCGGTATGATTTCGTTTGTGTTGGCCGTGATTCTCTCGATCCCATTCACTTATTTGCTTTCGACCATTGTCAGTTTGGCGGTTTTTGAAACACCAATTGATGTCATTTTCACCTTTGCCGGATACGGCATTTGGCTGGCGCTTGTACTGGTGCTTTCGGCGCTGGCCTCCATTGTGCCGGCGCGCAACGCGGCGCGCATGACCATCCGTGAAGTGTTGGCCTACGAATAGAAATTATTTTCCGAAGTTTTCACGAAAGGATCGGATATGAAACCAAGTACGAAAATCTTAATCGCTCTGATCACAGCGGCTTTGTTCCTCACGGCTTGTGGAGCACAGACTTCTGCGACAACGGCTGCAACTGCAACGCCTGCTCCTTCGGGCACGGTCATCGCAGAGGCGCATCTCAAACCGGTGCGCGCAACCAGCTTGTCGTTCCAGGCGGGCGGCGTGGTTCAGGATGTGAACGTCAAATTAGGGGATCAAGTCAAGGCGGGCGATGTCCTGCTTCGATTGGCGAATGCGGATCAAGCCGAAGCCGAGCTTGTTTCCGCACAACAGGCTTATGACTCGCTGGCGAGGAATGCCAGCGGCGACCGCGCCAAACTTTGGCAGGCTTACATGGACGCGCAAAAAGCGCGCGAGACTGCGCAGAAAAAATGGGACGATATCAATGTGAGAGATATCGAGAATCGCATTGAAGATCGCCAGAACGATGTGGAAGATCGCCAGACGGATTTGGGTCAGGCGCAACGCGATTTCGACAAGTATAAAGATTTGAACCGAGACGATCCAAAATATAAGGACGCCCAGGACAAACTCGACCACGCGCAAAGTGATTACGATATCGCGGTCAAGAATTTGGAATCGACCATGCGCGAGCGCGATGTTCCGCGCGCCAATTTGGATGCTGCGCTGGCAGCTGAAGCCGAAGCCAAATATCAATATGACTTAACACAAAACGGTCCGAACACAGATGAGTTGGCGCTGGCGAAGGCTCGGCTTGCTACCGCGCAAGCTGCACTTGGAAATTATGAAATAACCGCGCCATTCGATGGCGTGGTTATGGCGCTGGATGTGGCAGTTGGCGATGAAGCAAATCCTCAGTCGTGGGTGATCAAGATTGCGGATACGAGCACATGGTACGCGGTGACCAGCGACTTGACTGAATTGGATGTGGTCAATGTAAGCAAGGGTCAACTAGTCACGATGACGGTCGACGCGCTGCCCGGCCTCACGATGACCGGCGTGGTGGATAGCATTGCTCAAGCCTCAACGACTCAAGGCGGCGACATTTTGTACGAAGTCAAAGTCAAATTGGATCAAATCGATCCGCGCGCAATGTGGGGGATGACTGTGGAAGTCACGTTCAAGCCAAGTGGAGAGAAGTAAATATAGGAACTGGTCATCATTGATGACCAGTTCTTTTTTGTTATGTTCTTTTGATGACCGCCTCGCGTTCAGGCCCATTGGCGACCCAGCCGATTTTTACGCTAATTAATTTTTCAAGTGTCTCCACATAAATACGGGCGCGTGGTGGCAAATCTTTGTATTTGCGAACCCCGCGGATATCTTCCTTCCAGCCGCGCACTGTTTTGTAGATTGGCTTGATGTCTTCGAGTCGATAGGCGTCAAGTTCATAATAATGAACAGACTTGCCGTTTAATTGATAGCCAGTGCAAATTTGAATCTCATCGAATTCGCTTAACACATCCAGCTTGGTCAGGAAGATTCGATTGATGCCGTTGAGTTGGGCCGCAAAGCGCGCCAACTCCGCGTCGAACCAACCGCCGCGACGGATGCGACCCGTTGTGGCCGCGACTTCACGCAAAGCTTTGGCTGCCT
>DATKNJ010000355.1:0-15285 GCA_035541395.1 Anaerolineales bacterium | reverse complement strand
CCTTTGGCTTGAGCAAATCCCTTGTTGATGGCATCGGTTTGGCCTTTGTCTTTTTCGCTCACCCACCAAGCCAATTTATCCTGATATTTTTTAACGATCTCTACGCTGCCGTCAGTTGAGCCGCCATCGACAATAATGTATTCGACGCGCGGATAACTCTGTGCCAACACAGATCGAATCGTCGCTTCAAGATAGCGCGCCTGATTGAACGAGGGCGTCACAATGGACACGAGAGGCTGATCCGAACTCATTTTCAATCCCACTCAGCATCCGAATAATACAAATTTGAAACGTCTTCTGTGATCTTCCGAATGCGCGCAATCTCTTCAACAGTCAAACGCTTCTTCCAATTGTCCAGATTGGCGCGGCTGTCCAGCTTCACTGAATGAACTTTTTTCTTCGATAGCTCGGTCGGATTTTCAGAACTGCTCGAATTTAACACCACATGTTCCACTTGAGGTGTAAATTCAAAACCTAATTTTTGGTACAAGTCGCGAAAACCTGCCACAGGATCGCGTGAAAGGTCTTCATGGCGGACAGCAATCAAGTCCGAACGCGTCTGCAAAGTTTGGTGAATCGCGCAATACAACACTTTCCACAACCAACTAGCCTGGCCAATAATATCATCGGGCTGAACAGATTCCAGCGCGGCGCGGTCTTGTTCCAAATAATCGCGCATCAGCAAAGGTTGCTCTAATAAATCGTGGATTTGGAACGGCCAATTGAGGCGTTTAAGGCTGCTGGCAAAAGCCGCAGGATGACGAATCGAAATCACCACCTGACAATTCAATCGGTCGGCAAACCATGGCGTGGAAAACGCAGCAAACGGATCTTTCAATAAAACAGAATTCCCGTGCAGGCGTCCATAAGAGAAGTTAAAAAAGTCGCGTCCCATACGCAGAACATCTTTGCGCGAACGAAGCGAGGACAGTTCTTTGAAAAACTTATAACGCAAGCGGATTAAATCTTGAAACGCGGAGAGATATTGCGCTTCGTTCTCTTCGATGATATAGGCATACCAATGTTTAACATCAACGCCCAACACGCCCGAGCGATGAGAAACGCTTAAGGGTTCATTGGCATATGTAAAATTTCCCACGGCAGCCAACATTTTCCCAATCCAGGATGTGCCGCTGCGGTGAGCACCAGTGACAAGAAGAGGCCGATGAATCGTCTGTGTCATGAACTTCTCAGATCGTAAATAATATAGCCCGCGCCCTGCGCGAAAATCGGATATTGCTCAAGGCGCGCTTTCAACAAGGGTTGCGCGTTCAATTCGTCCGGTGTGGTGACGAGGAAGAAATCGCGCTTGGCTGCCAAACTCTTGAAGCGCCCTTCAAAATCATTTTGCGCGCCGCGCAAGCCCGAATGATAATTGATATCGCCAATAAGCGGCCACGCGGTAGAGTCAAGCCAGCCCCAATACGCGAGGCTCGAACCGTAATCTTCAGTGAGCGAAACCACGCGCGCATCCGGGCCAAGCTTCTGTCCAATCTCGCTCCACATTTGAACTTGCGGACGATAGTCGACGGACTTCAACGTGGCGCGTGCGTCCATGATAACGGCGAATAAGCCAAAGGTCAAAATGGAAGCGGCGAGGATTCGCATCCAACGCGAACTGGAAGTTGCTTCCGCCAAACGAGTCATGAACCAGTCCCCGAGCGCAGCCAGCGACACAGCCGCTAGCGGCACGAGCGGCAAGTTGTAATAATCATGTGACCAGATGTGATAATCAAAATAAAGGCCGTATAAAAGATACGCGGCCCACAAGCCAATCACAAAACTGCGCGCAGCGCGTTCGCGAAAAAAGAAAATTCCGAGCAAAGCCAGCGCCAGGGCCGCGCCGCCGAGCACATGATTCAACGTGGTGATCCAATTGATGTATAACGCGGGACCGACGAGAAGCGAAGGGATGAAACGCCCGTCGAATTGCTGGCCGAGGAAACCCGCGAAGACCGTGCCGTAAATGAGGTAAGCTGCGCCGGGCAACGCGCCTAACATCACCATGATCCAAATCTGCGGACGACGAAGCGCGTCTTGAATTTTCAAGCGGCCAAGCAACATACCCAAGCCACCGCCCAATACAAAAAATGCAGCAGAGAATTTGATAAAAATAGCAAGGCCGCCGAACAGCCCTGCGAGAATCGCCCAAACGGTTTCACCGCGAAGAAAAAAGGAATGCAAAGATTCTTTTTTTTCTTTCACTTCGCCGCTTCGCGGTTCAACCATTCGCATAAAACGATTCAGCGCCCACCAAAATAGAATGATAAACAAGACCATCAACGGGTCGGGTTGGAAACTGCGGCTGGCGATCACACCCCAAGGCAGAAACAAATAAAAGGCCGTGCCGAGCAGCGCGCCGTCCAACGAGACAAGGTCATGCAGAAGCAAAAATAAAAAGATCCCGCCGATGATCCAAAACAAGGATGAATCGATACGGCCAATCCAAATCTGTTCGCCGGTGAAACGATAGATGAAGGCCGCGAGGTGCTCGACGATCTCTGGTTCGATCTCGGCTTTGCTCTTCCACTCCTGCACAGCGAACTGACGCTGTGCCGCGGGCAAGTCACTGCGGCCTTGATAATACATCCCACGCGCTTTGATGGCGGAAAGCAGCTGGCGCGTGGGATGAAAATCGAGCGGAGGGTTGGTCAATTCGTAGAGTCGGATGCCGAATCCCAACCCAAATAGCAGAATCAAGATCAAGGTCAGATAACGAGGCGAGAAAAATGTCGTTGAGTCGTTCATGCAGAATTTATTTTAACAGCAGCACTCGGATCGATCCCTCGCGCCCGGAATAAGCCGTCACGTACCATTTACTAAGATCGGGTTCCATCAACTTCCAAATATATTCATTGGCGTTGGAAAGTGAACTATCTACATAAACGGCTTTCACACCTGCGTTCTTGAGAAGTTGATAAACCTCCTCGCCAGATTTCAACTGCGTGAATTGATCGCCGTTCATGTCATAGAATTCCATGCGCGCCGCCCAGACCCAGCCGGGCGCGCCCGCCGCGACCAATGAGTCTTGCGGCAGTTTCTTATCGATGGCAAGTAAGGCCTGTTCCTCCGCACCCGCGGTCATGTCATGACCGTATGGCGGATCAAGCGTTGGGCGAAGGATCAACCCAGTACATAAGAGAGCCGTCAAACCTATTGTGATCAAAGAATTTTGGTCTTCACGGTGCGAGAGAAAATAAGTCACCCCCAAGACGACCAGCAACAAAACAGTTGTGAAATAAAGGGCGCGCGCATCAGCGATGACAGCGAAAGCGGTAAAAACTGCCAAAACCGCCGACCAAATCAAGGCTCTTTTTTTGTTCAGCGCATCGTAGATAAACGCGGCTGCGCCAATCGCCGCGACGATATATAAAACATAATAAGGCTGGCGCAAATAACCGATGCGGAAAAAAGTCAGGAAATAGACGCCAAGATAAGCAGGCCACAGCACAAGGATTGCGATCAAAGTCCACTGCTTTTTGCGGATCAGTTCCCATGCGCCGCGGGCAAACAAGATAAAGAGCAGGATGGCCGTCCGCAAACCGAGCATGGAATACACCAAGTTTGGAATAGCAAAAATCTCTTTCGTAAGACGGCTCAAGTAGGCTTGCGGATTCCGTCGAATGGCATTGAAAATCGAAAAGTTATTTTCCTCTGCCGAACCATAAAGTTGTTGCGCCTGCAATACCGCGCACTTGAGCGGTTTCTGGTTGCACGAAGGATCGCGATGATAATCAATCGACTGTCCTTGTTGAAAGGCAGTGTAGGCGCGTTCCTGCGTGCCAAAACTGAAATCGCCGGTCACGGAACCATATAGCAAAAGATAGCCAAGTAACAATGCAAAGAACGGAGCAAAAATCGCGACGAGCCATTTCCAATTCCAACGCGTGCGGCCAATGATCAAAATTGCAAGAACGACAAAGATTCCAAACAGCACCAAACCATCGTTGCGCGCAAACGCGGAAAGACCGATGAAGAACGAAGTCCAGGCTAAATGCTTCGTCTCGCGCGTGCTGTAAAAATACAGCAACTGCCAGAGCGCGAACCCGGACATAGACGCGAACAGCGCGTCGCTGGGATTCAAAAGAATCTCAAGCAGGACCGGGAAGATCAAAAGAAAACCTGCGATCGTAAGCGGCGGAAACCATTTTGAAAGCTGTTTTGCGATTAGATAACTGCCCAGCCACATCAAAGAGAATAAAATGATTCTCCCCAAAGAAATACTTTGCACCAGCCAAAATGGAGAATGCAAAAAAGGTAAATAAGTAATTCCATACAACACGCCGATCAATGGATTGCGCGCGAACGAAGGCAGTTGTCCTTCGATTAAACTTCGGCCTGTGTTCACATAAACCGACTCGTCCCACACATTGATGTCGCGCAGAGTCGGCAGGAAGAAATTGAAAACAAGAAATAAATTCACACCAAAGATTAATAGAGCCAACCAAAAATCCCGGCTAAATCGAAAGTTCAATTTGATATTGGCAAGCTTCATAAAACTTTTGTCTCCACTTTGGCGCTTCGGCTCGACCCGCGCGCACGCGCTAAAAGCAAACGTAATTTCGACAAACCCAACAATTCCAACAACGCGCCAGCCAACAAATTCAAACGCGTCAAGGCAACTGGTGGATACAAGATAAATGCGCGTCCCCAGGCTTTCAATGAGGACCGTGCCTGACCGCCATCCAGCAGATAACGCGCGTCGACGCGATAAGCGGAAGCGCGTGGACGATTCCCAAGCCGCTTCAAGACCGGACTGAGAGTCGGTTCTGCTTCCGCCCAATCTAAAATCCGAAAGGCTTCGCGCCCGAACTCCACAGCCTGCGCGCGATTCTTGGCCGCGGCGTGATACCTCGCCGTTGACCAAACCTGCGAAACGTGAACCAACTGTCCCCGTTGAGAGAGGCGAATCCAAAGATGATGATCGAGCATGAAATGAAACGTCAAGTCGAGTCCGCCGGATTGTTCAAACGCAGAACGTCTCATAAAAACTGCGGGCTGCCCGATAATTTGAAAGCAAAGTAAATCATCAAGAGTCAATTGCTGATACTTCATCAGATTTAAAGTTTTACCATGTTCGTCTACGGCCAACATATCGCCATACACCATCACAGCAATCGGATTCTCCTCGAACGCATGCACAGCCGATGAAATCGCACGCGGCAAATAATAATCATCCGAATTCAGCCAAGCCACGATGTCGCCTTTTGCGCGCTTCATGCCCTTATTGATCGCGTCGGCCTGGCCCGCGTCTTTTTCCGAAACCCAAAACGCGAGATGGCTCGCATACTTCTTGATAATCTCCACCGAACCATCCGTTGAGCCACCATCCACCACTATATATTCGATGCTGGGATAATCCTGTTCGAGGACAGAACGAATCGTCTGCTCGAGGAAGGAGGCTTGATTGAACGAAGGGGTGATAATGGAAACGAGAGTCATAATTGTTTGTAGGGGCGCAACATGTTGCGCCCCTACAGATTATTTGTGCAAATCGTACAACACGAATCCATCGCCTTGCGCAGCAATCGGATACTTGTTCAGAATCTTTTTCAACGTCGGCTGCTTGTCCAACTGGCCAAAAGCCGTCACCAGAAAATAATCTTTGCCCGCGATGTATTCATCGAACGAAGCCGAAGGATCCGCTTCGCCGCGAATCTGGCTCAAGTCCGTAGTTACCGGCCACAAGCTCACCTTGCGCCAACCCCACATCATCAGGCGAAATCCATAATCCTGCGTCAGTGCGATCACATTCGCGTCCTCGGGAATCGTCTTACCGATCGCGGCCCACACCGCGGGCTCGGAACGGAAATTTTCAGCGACGAGGACCGAGCGCGCCACCCAGGACTGATATCCAATCAACGCAACAATCACTGCGACAAAGGCAGCGCGGCTCGCGACGCCTTGAGTTGCCGCGCGTTCAAACAACGGATTCAACGCCGCGGCCAATCCCAGCGCGAGAATCGGCGTGAGCTGGATATGATAATAACTGTGCGTGTACATCTGGAACGGCAGCGTCAAGCCGTATAACAAATAACCAATCCATGAGCCGATGAGCAGCCAGCGCAGTCGCGGCGAGGCAACGAAGACTCCTGCCAAGCTGACGAAGATCACCGTCAAGCCAAAGAGACTGCCGAGAAAGCCCAACCACTTGGCATAAAAATTCGTACTGGTGATCAATTGAATCAATGCCAGCGACCAACTGAAAAAATATTCAGTTGAGCGACCCGAGTGGAGAAAGACGTAATAGGTCAACGCGGGGACGATCATCAACGCAGCCATCGCCCAGATTTGTTTGTTCTTCCAAAAGTCTTTGCGAAGTGTAAATAAAACCATCGCAATCGCCGCGGCACCCACTAAAAAGGCAATCACCACTTTGACCAGAGTCGCAAAACCGAGAAAGATTCCGGCCAGAACAGCCCATTTCCAGGAACGTTCTTCGGACCAACGATATAAGAAATAGATTCCAACTATGAAGGCCGAAGTCATCAATGGATCGGGTTGAAAGGAACGGCTGGCTTGCACCGCGAATGGCAAAACCAAATAATAAGCCAACGCGACTAACGCCGCCCACGGTGATGTAGCGCGGCGGGCCAAATCGAAAAGCGCGATCCCAGCCAACACCCAAAATAACGATTCCCAAATGCGCGCCGCAGCGTAGTTCTCGCCACCGGTTACAACATATGTCATAGCTACCAGCGACTCGATGATCGGCGGTTCGTACTGTCCGACCGAGCGGCGGAAAGAGGAAGTCAGATCGAGGGTCTGCGCGTCTGTATTGGGGAGTAAATGATAGTAAATGTCGCGGGCCACAAGCGAATTACGCAGTTGGCGCGAGGAATGAAAATCGAGCGGCGGATCCGTCAGGTCGATCAGGCGCAAAATCAGGCCGAGGCTGAGTAAAAGGACAAGCAGCAGGAGCCAGATTTGAGGTCTGGAAAGAAGCGATATTTTCATCAGAAAAGGGAATTGTAGTCTACTTTGGGAAAGACTGTCAGCTTGCCGCCGACCGTCGCGTCGAGCACTTCGCGCCCGGCTTTTTGATAATGCTCGCGCGCCATCTGGTAACCGATTTCGGAGGTGGCGAGATCGGGCAACTGCCAGCGAAAACCTTTGCCGAAATAGCGCGGGTCGAAATGATTCGGATCATCGCCGGTGGAAACGACCGTTTTATTGGCATCGCCCCTGCTGGCGAAGTTATGATCAACGCCGATGAGAATGACTTTTTCAAAACCCATGTAAAACGCCAGCTGAAGCGCAACATTCGTGACCGTGGCGCCCTCCCAAATGCGGCCAGTCATGTCGTAAGCAAATTTCGGGCCAGTGTAAGTAGTGTAAAGAAAAACCATGTCATCGGGAAAACGTTGAAAATGACAATTGGAATGCCAAGCAATGAATTTTGGAATCGGCAACGCAGCAATTTCCTGCGCACACTGCTCGATGACCAGATCGTTAATCGAAGCAAAATATGTGGTGGTAAATCCCAATTCCGGGAAGAGCAAATAAATGCGGTTCATTCCAAAGGTGAATTCACCTTTGAGTTTGGTCAGGTCGGTTTGCTTGAGGCTGGGACCGTTGCCAATGATAAAGCAGCGTTTATCTTCGTGAATGTTGTAATACTGGCGCATGCGTGCGCGGCTTTCCCGCCGCCACGGATGCATATATGCATCCGGAACTTGCGGTAAACGGCGAATAGCATCGTAAGTATTTTTTACAGTTCGGAGAATTGGGGAGGGGAGGAGATTCTCAATAGATTGTTTCATTCAGTTTCCGATGAAAGAAGAAAAGGAAAGAGGAAAGAATTTTTTCGCTTTTCCTCTTCCTTCTAGAATATTATTCCGTGCTCAACCTTGCCGTCGCGCCGCCGTCTACAACCAAGGCTTGTCCCGTCATAAAAGATGATTGTTCGTTATCCGCGAGAAAATAAATTGCGCGCGCAATTTCTTCCGGTTTGCCAATCTTGCCACTGACCGTTTTACGCGCCAAATTATCGAGCCGTTCCTGCATATCGCCGTGACCAACATGGCCGCGGTCGAGTCCGGCGCGCAGCATGGGCGTATCCACCGCACCGGGCAACACCGCATTGACGCGAATATTATCGGGCGCGAACTCAATTGCCATGGCACGCGTCAGCGCCAGCAATCCGCCTTTGGACGCGGCATACGTCGCGATATTCGTCGAAGTCTGAATCGCGTGCACAGAAGAAACGTTGACAATCGCTCCGCCGCCCGCAGCCTTCATCAGCGGATGCGCCAACTTGACGAATAAAAACGCCGAACGCAAATTGGAAGCCATGACCGCGTCCCACTCCTCGACTGTGGTTTCGACCAACGGTTTGGCAATCTGTACCGCAGCATTGTTGACCAGCACATCGAGCGCGGGATGAAAGTCGCGTGCCTGTTGAAAGATTTGTTCGGCCGAGTCAGGATGCGAAATATCAGCTTTGACGAAACGCCCATCTCTTGGAAAATCATCTCCAAAATCAGCGCGATCCACGCCGATGACACGCCATCCTTTTTCGGCGAAATGATGAATGCAAGCGCGGCCGATTCCGCCGCCCGCCCCAGTAATGAGAACAGTTCTTGACTCTGTCATTTTGCTATCCTTTGTATTTTAAACCCAATCCCTCAACCAAATTCTTGATCGTATTCCAATGCACGCGTTCCCAGGCAGCCGGGCTGGAGTTGGAGTTATGCGGCGCCAGCATCACATTATCCATTTTCAAAAGTGGACTCTCCAATGGCAGCGGCTCGAACTCGAACACATCCAATGCGGCTCCCGCGAGACGTTTGGATTGCAACGCGGTGATCAGCGCTTTCTCCTCGACGATTGGTCCACGCGCAGTATTGATGAGAATCGCGCTCGGCTTCATCAGCGAGAACGTGTCGGAGTTCATCAAGTGATGACTGGCAGGATTCAAATCGCAGTTGATGGAAACAAAATCAGATTGCGAAAGCAAAGACTCGAGTGAAGTCATCTCGATTCCAGATTCAGAGATGAAGACATGATCGATCCCAATAATATCGTTGCCATACACTTTCATGCCAAAGGCCTTGGCGCGACGCGTCACTGCCTTGCCAATGTTGCCGACTCCGATCACGCCGAGTGTACATTCGCTGAGCGATCTGCCCGGAATCTTTTTCCATTCACCGCGCTTCATGGCCGCGTCCATCCATGGTTGGCGGCGGGCAAAGGCCAAAATATAACTCATCACTGAATCAGCGACGGGCGTAGTGAACGCGTTCAACGTTCGGCAGAGACGGATATTTAAACGGGAGCAAGTTTCGGCGTCGATTGAATCGACCCCCGTTCCCCATTTGGAAATCACTTTCAAACGCGGCGCGCAGGCTTCCAACACGTGCGCCGTGTAACGGTCATCTCCACAAATCGCGCCGTCGAATTGACCGGCGTATTTCATCAAGTCTGCTTCTTCCATGCGTTCTTGTACATCGGGCACGATGATATCGAGACCATATTTTTCAAAGACCGGTTTAAACCGATCCACGAAGGGGAGCATGTAAGGCGCAGTAAGCAAAATAGTAGCCATGTTATTTACAGGGATTTGAGACTTCACTGAAATTATAAACGTCAGGGACAGGGGAGAAATAAGTTTGGTCTTTGAGCATATCATATTTCCCGCCGAAATATGAATCGAAGACCAGACGGAACGAGTTGACCGGCGAGATATTTGGATAGAGCTTATCTGTATAACCGGGCAGATAATATGCATTCAAAATAAAAAAGTGTTGCGGGTTGGGCTGAAGCCAGGGGCCATGATCGCCTTGCAAAATTATGATTGGCGGATTCTTCGACTCTGACAGAATCGTATCCACAGTCTCCAATAATTTTTTGTTAAGGAATGTAACTTGATTGGTATAGCCAACCTCAAATTTATCGGCCGGGTACAATTTTTGCTCGTTCCAAAAATCGGCGGGATTGGTATATGTGCCATCCGGTCCAAACACAAACGGTGGATGCGGCAGGATCAAATGCACATACACAAACTTCGGCCCGGACATGTTCGCCACTTTCTTCATGCTATTGAAAACCAACATGTCGCGGTCACGATAATTTTGTCCCGCGATCTGGTCAGCATCCAGCCAGCCAACGTCCTGCGCTTCGCGTGCCAGAGTCGTTTGCAAAAACAAAGCCTCGAACTCGGTCATTCCAGATGAAAATGGCGGCGGAGTGAGGAACACATCCGTGTCGCTCAATTCGCTCCACGCGTAACCGTTGGCATACGAAATCGTTTTGTATCCCAACTGTTCCAGGTTATAACGCACTGTACTGTGCTTCAACGTATCCCATAAATGCAGCCGCGCCGTACTCTTCACATCATCGAACTGCGAATCGAGATCTTGAAGATACGACATATTCAACGAAGAAGCCACCGAAAGTTCTGTACGCGTGTAATTGCTTTGACTGCAAGAGGCCACATAAAACCCGCGTTTCTGCAGTTCGTTCACAAAGCCGCTATTATCGTAATCGTAGGCGCTCTTCATCAAATCCGCGCGGGTATACATATCCAAAATAAAGTAATAGACATCCGGCGGATTCTGCGGAAGAGTCAATGTCTCTGCTGGAGCGTTCTGCGCGGGAAGTGGATCCACCGGTTCTTTCTCGACGTCGAAGCCGATCTGCGTTAGAGAAGTGATCACCAATCCGAGCGCGATCACGTTTAATGCCACGGCTGACGTGGCGAAGTTCAACTTTGGACGCGTAGCCCACCAAATAAAGAGCAGCGCCAAAACTCCCCAACTTGCCAGCAGCCACGGCGTGAAATTGATCTTCGGGAACTGTACGATCAGAAGGTTATAGACATGGCCATACGAAAAGAACAAAGCCAATAGCAAAGTGGACAGAAACGCGGCACGATGCCAATCACGCAGAAGCAAGCGAAGGAGCAGAAATAAAGTTCCCGCGCCCGCAATCGAAATCAATAACGGCCGTGCGCCTGCGCTCACCTCCACCTGGCCGACATTAGCAGCGAGCAATGCCAACACCGGATACAAAGCAAAGACGAACGGATACCACGGAGAAGCAAACCACTTCTTCATGATTTGAGTCAAACTGGCAAATTTAGTCATTTCTTATTTTTTCTCGTGAGCAGAAAATCGCAGATCTCGAAATCGAGTTCTTCGTCGA
This sequence comes from Anaerolineales bacterium, assembly GCA_035541395.1. GTDB lineage: Bacteria > Chloroflexota > Anaerolineae > Anaerolineales > Villigracilaceae > JACPVF01. Next base: position 4,140 of record DATKNJ010000355.1, on the reverse strand, counting down.
TATCCCAAGCCTCGTCGGCGCTCATCTCAAACAACATGGGATGCTCGCCAACGCGGTGATGTCGTTTGAGCAGATTCTCGCGCGTGAAAATATAAAGGCAGGAATTCTCCTCGTAAACGGGAGGCAGGTCCTGGGTTTGGATGAGAACCGCAGGATCGTGATTAATGGCGCGCCCGTTTTCGTCATATAAACGCGTCTGAAGCCGCGTCACAGAAAAGAGCGAGTCGCATTCGGGATAATGCGCGAGGAACGTTTGGACGGCGCGTGAGATCGTCTCAGGTCGAAGAAGCGGATTTGTACTATGTGTTTGCAAATAGAAATCAGCTTCGACCTGCGCGGTATCGTAAATCAAAATTTCGTTCATCGGAATCGTATCCGCGCGCAGAATCGCAGGGCGGTCAATGACCTTCACATTTGGAAAGTGTTCGCGCAAACCATCCATCACCGGCTCAGAATCAGTATCCACAGTCACTTTTCCAATTTCAGATACAGCCAGCAACGTTTCGATAATATGATGAAAAAGCGGCTTACCTGCCAACGAGCGATAGTTTTTCCCCGCTACGCGCTGGCTGTGGTGACGCATAGGAACGAGGGCGGCAAATTTAGTCATTCAATCCTTTTAAGGTTTTTGAGATCTTGGGTTAATTGTACAGCCTGTTGAACAAGGCTGATAGGGAAATATGCATGAAGAATCAATGAATGATTTGAAAAATAGATTGATTCTTGCTACAAGTTTCAATGGCGCAACCAGAGATCACCTGACCGGATGAAATTGAATTTAGGATGGATGGATCATCAGCAACAAAGTAATGAAATTGGCCATCCAGCAAATTAATCGCAGGCATGATGCGAAGACCTGCTTTGGATGTGCGCGCCAGCGATAACAAATCCCGATAAAAATCGTCAACCGGACCTTGAGTCCCGTTCTTCGCAAAATCTGCGAGGCAAACATCGGGAACCATGCCACAGGTTTTGGTTCCTCCTGAAATCAAATCAATATAAGAGGCTGGATCTGCGCGAATTACAAACGCTTGCTGACCAGAGGCACAAATCGGCGTATTAAACGATAGGGGGCTTTTCCCATGAAAAATTAAAACCGGAATGATCAAAATCGAGGTCAATAAAAGAATCGAACCTAAGCGGAGAACAGTCAAATTGCCGGGTGCGTACCAAGTTGACGATTTGCCTACTTTATCCTTTTCTATCCACCAATTCAAAGCAAGGGAGGGAACTACGAAAAAGAATGGCATTGTACTGGCATAAAACCTCGAGCCACCATCAATCGGCGGTAAAAACGGAATGGATAAAAGCATTCCAGCAAAACCAACCAGGAATAAAGAAACCAAACGAGAACGGGCATGACGAATCAGCCAAAGCAATCCGCCTGCCAGAAAAATCATACCAAGGCCCCACATCACGTATGTTAACCAATCATCCTGACCATTGATTCCAAACGCAAAAATACCTGAGAAGCCTGGCAGGAAAAAATCCCAATATGATTTCATGATACCAATGACCAGACTAAATGGATGTGCAAGGAAAAATCGAAACGCTGCTCGGTACACATCAGATGGTTCGCGAGTCCCAAGCTCTTCGATGGCGCTATGCCAGCCTGTTCCTCCTCTCACCTGACCATATAGCGCGTATGAAAAATTACTGAACGAGGAGCCTGACGGAATCCCGAGCAACTGTCCATAAACCGAATTAACTAAAAAATATCCGACCGCAAGACCAATGGCAACGTAAATCGCAATCTTGATCGAAAAACGCCCAGACCCGCGATAAATCCAACCAATCCATAAAAGCAGTAACGGGAAAATCAGGAACGCGCCGGCGCGCGCGCTAACCGCAATCAAAAGTGTCAATATCCCCAAAGCCAGATCAAAACCGTTCAAGGTTTCAGCAGATTGAGATAACAACACAAATGCAAAACAACCCGCAGCGAAACCGATCAATTCGCTCATGGTGAGGCCAATCAAGGGCTGAATGTAAAAATATAAAAATACGGCGAATATGCTTGCGGACAAGGCACCGAACACCTTGAATATTTTGCGAGCAGCAAGATAAGAACCTATTCCAGCGAATTGAACCAAAATCGCCAATGCAATCTTCAAGTTCTGTTGTGTGATCAATAGCAAAGTGGATAAAAAGCCCGGGAACAAAGGCCGCTCGGTGGACTGACCTGCTCTGTTCAAAGGGAATCCATTCAGAAGTAGCTTGGCGCCGAGGTAATAATTCTTGGCATCTTTATAAGGAAGAAGTCCGCCGATAACAAAATTATCAGAGTAGCCAGATGTCCATCGATAGGAAAGAGTCAACGCAAACAAAATCATGGTCAGGCCAAAACCAGCTACGACTCCATAATTGCCAAGCAGTTTGAACGAAATGTAATATAAAAGCCAAACCAAAAGAAACAAGCTCAATGAATAGGCAAAAAAATATCCGCTAAAAGAATCGGGAATTGTAAAAGCTAAAATAACCCAAAACAAAGAAAGGGGAACTACCAAGGAGATTACCCACAGTTCCCTTTTTTGATTAACCCTAGCGACCGCAACCGATTCTGTAACTTTCATCACAATCTCATTATACCGAATCCATTCCCCACATTTCCATTCACAAAATTCAACCTTTTTCGTACGGTCTGTCGGCTTCTTTCATCCGAGTCAATAATTCATTTTTGAGATCCGACAAAACAGAAGGTTTGGAATCGGCCAGATTCTGTAATTCCTGCGGATCGTTCTCCAGATCATACAATTCAAAAGAAGGGGTATCTTTGCCAAGCTCTTCGTATCCTGCAAGATACATCAACTTATAATTTCCTTTGACAATCGTAGTTGTTACCGGATTCATGGGTTTATTCCACGAACTCAATTTTGCCTCTACCGTGAAAAGACTACGCTGCGGATCTGGCTCCTTGTCAGCAAAGGGTGGCATCGGCTGCCCTTCAAACCAATCCGGGATTTTCTGTCCGGTGACTTTAAGTAATGTTGGGATCACATCCACAGCGCTAGTATGGGTATATACATCTCGGCGTTGTTTTTGACCTGGTTCAAGGATCACTAGCGGAATTCGGACAATGGGCTGATACAAAACTGGTGTTCGATGCCCGAAGATGCCTCGCTCGAACATCTCGCCGTGATCAGATGTGAACACGACCCAAGTGTTTTCCAGCCATCTATTTTGCTCCAAATAATCATACAATCGGCCTAATTCTCCATCCGCGTAGAGAACAAATTCGTCATAAATACGTCTCTGATTGCTCTGGTATGTAAGGCTGATTTGCTCATTATGATTAAAGATACTCTTTGGCTTGTCAATCAGATAACCAACCGAGTCATCTCGAAACGCATGGACATATTCTCGTCTTGGGCTATACGGATGATGAGGCGGCAAAAAATGGAAATAAGCTACAAACGGTTGAGGCGTTTTGATGATTTGCGATGTCACCCAGTCTATGCCATCTTCGAGTAGGAAGTAATCATCAGTGCCAATACGCGGAATGCCTAACGGAAACATCTCAGCAAGCTTGCCTACCTGCCTGTTTTCATACTCGGTATAAAGCTCAGAAAAGAACAATGAATATGCGTATCCCGCATCAGCTTTTTTGACGGCCCTTTCCCATGCTACAGAGGCAATGTCCTCATCATTGGGAAAGAGGCGATCCAAAGCCAATGTGTTCTTTACAAATAAATTCTTTTGCGGTTCCAGATGGCTAATGTCATTAAAGAAAGCCTGCAAATGAATATTCACAAAATTATTATGAGAATAAGCAAGCCGATAATATTCTTCAAAAGCGGAGAAGAGAGTCTTATGCCTCCTCTCCGGGATAACCTGAGCCCCTAATCCAAAGGCGCGATGCGTCCATGGATAAACACCAGTCATCAGGCTACCTGATCCGGGGGTCGTGAAATTGCCGCCCGCGTAATGATTGTGATAGACCGTGGCGCGTTCGGCCATACGTGCCAGGTTAGGCATGGTATTGCGCGCATATCCAAACAGGCCAATATTTGTCGCAGAAAGCGCATCGAATACGATAATCAACACGTTCTTCGCATTCGGATTTTGCGCAGCGCGCAGAGGCTCTTGTGCAAACCCTGACAAGAAAGCACTGGGAGGAACCAGCGCCATAAGTTTCAAGAA
>DATKNJ010000354.1:0-8664 GCA_035541395.1 Anaerolineales bacterium | reverse complement strand
GGAAATGTATTTGGCAAAGCAAGATGTAAATTGATGACTCGATTTGGAAAAACGGAAAGAAAATCGGAAGGCAGAATTCGCATCCAACCCGCGAGGATGATGTAATCTGGCTCTTTCGAGCGAACGAGATCAGCCAGCCGCGCATCATAGTCGCGGCGAGATTCGTTTTCGAGCTTGGAAAAATAAATCGCTTCAACTCCGGCGTTACGCGCGCAAGTTAATCCATAAGCATGTTCTCTAGATGAAATCACGCAGACCACAGAAGCGGACAACTCGCCTCTCGCGCAAGCCTCGAGGATGGCTTGCAAGTTGGAGCTGTTACCGGAGATGAGGATGACAAGGCGAGAAATCATATCTGATGGGCGGGTGCCATCCGCCCCTACAAAGTTAATGATGGAACAAACGAACGCCGGAAAAGATCATGGTCATGCCATATTCGTTCGCGGCTTGAATCACATCCACATCGCGAGTCGAGCCGCCGGGTTCGAGCACGTATTTCACGCCACTGATCGCGGCACAGTCGATCGAATCGCGGAATGGGAAAAATGCATCGGAACCGAGGGTAACGGAATCAAGTTTGGAAAGCCACTTACGTTTTTCGTCCGGAGTCAGTTGTCGGGGAGTCTGAACGAAGAGATTCGGCCAGCCCGCTTTTTCGTTGAGAGTCACATCATCTCGCAGAAATTGATCAATCGCGTTGTCTCGATCCGGGCGTTTGATGCCGGACTTGAACGGCAAATCCAAAACAATCGGATGCTGGCGAAGCCACCACAAATCCGCCTTCTGACCGGCGAGGCGCACACAATGAATACGCGACTGCTGGCCCGCACCTACGCCGATGGCCTGACCATCCGCGACGAAACAAACCGAATTGGATTGAGTATATTTGAGCGTGATCCACGCCAGTGTGAGATCGCGGAGCGCGGACTCAGGCAAATCTTTTTTCGTTGTGACAATGTTGTTGAAATCAGAAGGCGTAACGAGACGATCATGACGATGTTGCTCGAAACGAATGCCAAAGACTTCGCGAATCTCTTGAGCAGAACGCGGCTCATAATTGAAGTCAATTTGAATGACCGCATATTTGCCTTGCTTCTTGGCTTTGAGAATTTCGAGCGCGGCTAGTTCATACGCGGGCGCGATGACTCCATCCGAAACTTCGCGCGCAATTAACTTGGCCGTGGAAACATCCACAATGTCAGAGAGTGCGATGAAATCGCCGAACGAACAGAGTCGATCCGCGCCGCGGGCGCGCGCATACGCGGTGGCCAACGGCGAGAGTTCAAGGTCATCCACAAAGTAGGCTTTCTTGAGAACATCCGATAAGGGATTGGCCACCGCGGCTCCTGCCGGACTGACGTGTTTGAACGAAGCCGCGGCGGGCAAATGCAGCGCGGCTTTGAGTTCGCGCACAAGCTGCCAGGAGTTGAGCGCATCCAACAAATTGATATATCCCGGCGCGCCGTTGAGAACGGTAATGGGCAATTCCGAATCGTCGGCCATAAAAACGCGCGCGGGCGCTTGCTGCGGATTGGCGCCATAGCGAAGAGGAAGAGAAGCAGGCATGAAATTTCCTTAATTAACGAGTTGAACTTTTTTGTGACCCGCGGCGAGTTCGCCGATCACAAAAGTCTCTTCTGAAATGGATTGCTGAATTTTACGAACAGATTCTTTATCCACAACGACAATCATACCAATACCCATGTTGAAAACGCGGTACATTTCGGACACGTCCACTTCGCCTTTTTGTTGAATCGGATTCCAGAATGTTCTTGTCCAGTATAGGCATTTCTTCCTGCCCCATTTTCCAATCCCAACTCAAAAGTCGGATCGATTTATGAAGATAAATAAATCCGCCTTTTGGTGATAATATTCGATGAAACCTGTCAATTAACTCTGGTATCTCAGATAGGAGGTATTGCTATAAGTTAACATCATCCGCGCACTTTTCACTTCAGACATTTTCTATTTTCGCCAATAGGAGAGACAAATGAAGAAAGTACTCAAGTGGATCGGGATCGTTCTCGGTTCACTCATTGGATTGGCATTGATCGTCCTTGCGAGTTTGTATTTCATCGGCAATGCCCGCCTCAATAAGACATATAGCTTTCCGCCCTCCAATCTGGTCATTCCAACCGACGCGGCCAGCATCGCAAAAGGCCAGCACCGCGCCGAGACTTTGTGCGTTGGCTGCCATGGAAGTGACTTGAGCGGAATCACAGGCTGGTTCAACGCGCCTCCGCTTGGCACCATCGACTCAGCCAATCTCACTTCAGGAGAGGGCGGCGTTGGACGCGAGTTCACTTCCGATGAAGATTATGTGCGCGCCATTCGTCATGGAATCGACCCGGAAGGCAAACCGATTTACATGCCCGCCGTGCTTGCCACTTCACAACTCAGTGATGAGGATCTGGCCGCGATCATCGCGTACATTAAATCACTTCCGCCTGTAGATCACAAGACCAACGGACATCAATTCAAACCTTTGGCAAATATTTTGCTGGCGGCCGGTGTGCTTGGCAAATTGCCGGTGGAAGCCGTCAGTCATCAAACCCATGTGACCGCGCCGCAAGCTGGCGTTTCTGTTGAATATGGTCAATATCTGGTGAACGTCAACGACTGCCGTACTTGTCACGGGGAACAACTGTCAGGCGGCAAATACCCGGACCCTACCCTTAATGTGATTACGCCTAATTTGACGCCTGGTGGAGAAGTCGGTTTTTGGAGCGAAGATCAGTTCATCCAAACCATACGCACCGGCATGACTCCGGGAGGTCATCAATTAAATCCGAAGCTCATGCCATGGCAGGATTATGGCCGAATGACCGATGATGAATTAAAAGCGATCTATATGTATCTACAGTCGCTTCCAAAACTGCCGCAGTATACGAAGTAATTGTCTTCGTTAAAATCTGAATAAGAAAAGTCCTGTCAAAATAATTTGACAGGGCTTTTTGTTCACAAAACTTTTTCGGTGATCAATTTTTGGATTTGCTCGGGAATGAATGGCACATCCAATGTGTTGTACACTTCCCACATCTCTGTATGCACAACCGTCTTTCCGGGCGGCAAAGCGGCTAGCGGTCCCAACGATTCCAACTCGATGAACTTGTCATTGCAATAACTTTCAGCGTTGCACCCGTGATCGGGATAGGTCGCATCGGTGTGCGCTTCAAAGCGTTTGACAAATAAGACTCCGTCCAGCCAGTATGCCATCCAACTGTGAGGGTTGAAGTAACCGAATTTAATCGGCGGCATCTTCGGGGTCGCGTGAACGAGAATAAAGTCGTCGCGCAAATTCAAGCGCGGATCATCCAATTGAGCGTAAGGCCAAAGGGATAGTTGTCGATTCGCCAAAAGACCCGCATCATCCACATTACCAACCGGCTGAGGAAAAATTCCAACGCCACCCAAGCGCAGCATGGTCAACGCCCACGGAGAAAATTCCGCGGCCCAAGCGCCATCATTGCGCAACTCGTGGTGAAGAATCAATTGCGGCTGATCCGGATTCAATTGAATCTCAATGCTCTTGGCAATGTTCGTCCAAGGTTCGGTAGGCATCTCGATGCGCACACCGTTTGGAATCTCGTTAACAATGCCACCTTCGTTATCGGGCATATACGTGCGCGGCATGGCTTCAGGCGAATGCCACAAGCGATGACCGCCGCGAAAATAAAAAACGCCGTATTGCGTTTGCAAAGGCAGTTTGCCGAGATCGGCAAATAAATTCTCTTTCCCTTGAGATGCAAAGCGCACAATGCGCGCTGAATTAGCGAGATACTCCAGCTTTACGAATTGGTTTTCGAGCACTCGCGTCGGTTCCCCGTGAAAATCTGTCATGTCACATCTTCTCGAAACTGGATTTCAATACAGGATACAACTCTCGATACAGCGGATAGCCTGCCCGATATACTTCCATTTGCGACGCGTCGGGCATTGTGCTGCCCGTCAGCTTGACCGCCGTTTTACAAGCGGACTCAACACTCGACCACGCGCCGGCCCCAACTCCGGCCAATAACGCTGCACCGAAAGCCGCGCCTTCTGTGGTGTTGACGGTGACCAATTCCGCTTCCAAAACCGAAGCCAAAATCTGTCGCCACAATGCACCTTTCGTGCCACCGCCCGAAGCGCGAACCTGGCTGATTGTACCCAATCCTGCATTTTGAATCAATGTAAAACTATCTTTCAAACCGAACGACACGCCTTCGAGCACTGCACGCGTGAGATGACCGCGGCCGTGGCGCAGAGTCAAACCAATGAACGCGCCACGCGCCAACGGATCAGGATACGGTGTGCGTTCACCGCTGAGATACGGCAGGAATTGCATCCCTTCGCTTCCCGCGGGAACTGATTCAGCTTCATGCAGCAAATCATCGAAGCTCATGTTCGGCGCGAGCGTATCGCGATACCACTGCAAGCTTCCCGCGGCCGAAAGCATCACGCCCATGAAGTGCCAGCGTCCCGGCACCGCGTGACAGAACGCGTGCAAGCGTCCTTCCGGTTCGATCAAAGCGGATGACGTGGTAGCAAATATCACGCCGCTTGTACCAACTGTCAGCGCGACCACGCCCGGTTCCACCGCGCCGACTCCCACCGCCTGCGCGGCTTGGTCGCCGCCGCCCGCCGCGACTGGCGTACCAACTTTCAGTCCGGTAGCAGCCGCGGCTTCCGCGGTGATGCGTCCGGTAAACTCTGGTCCTTCAAATGTACGCGGCATCCATGCGCGCGGAATATCGAGCGCAGACAAAACTTCATCAGACCAATCGCGCGATTTCAAATCGAACAACACCGTACCCGCGCCATCAGCCTTATCCATCGCGAATTCACCGGTTAACTTATAGCGAACATAATCCTTCGGCAGCAAAACATGTTTGGCCTTTGCATAAACTTCCGGCTCGTTTTCTTTCACCCACAAAATCTTCGGCGCGGTAAAACCGGTCAGCGCAACATTTCCAGTAATACGAATAAACTTCTCTTTTCCAATTCGCTGATGGATTTCATCGCACTGACCCTGCGTGCGCTGATCGTTCCAGAGAATCGCGGGACGTAACACTTCGCCAGCTTCATCGATCAGGACCAGTCCATGCATTTGACCCGTCAAGCCGACGGCAGCGACTCGTTCTCCGCTGACGCCTGCTTTTCCCAAAGCTGATCGGATACTCGCTGAAGCCGCGTCCCACCACTCGCGCGGATTTTGTTCCGACCAAAGCGGCTTGGGAGTTTGTAACGTATGTGATGAAGACGCGACTGCAACCACATTCCCGGATTCATCCACGAGCAATGCTTTTGTTGCAGTGGTAGAAACATCAATCCCGAGGAAAAGAGTTTGACTCGCCATGATTTTTCTCCACGCAAAATGATGAGCGTTAGGAATAGAAAACCAACTTACGGCTTTGATCAAGTTCGAGCTTCAGTCATTGGCGCGCAATAGTCTTCGAATATACATTCGTTTTTATTAAATTTCGCTTCTCTAAATCAGTTATCGAACGCCCAACAACAATTCAACCGTAAGCTGATCAAGACGTTCGTACTTCATTCCACGTTGGCTCAAACCGACGCGGTCAAAGGTTTGCCCTTTCAGACCAGCAGCTTTTTGCGCTGAATATTTTCCAAAGTATTGAGCCAGTGAGCCATCGTCCGCGTTGATCTCGGCCAACACAGCCTGGATGTCCTTATCGGCATTGAACTGCGCGGCTTTCTCTTTCAAGATGAGATATGTGCGCATACAACCGCGCGCGAAATCCTTCACGCCTTCATAATCTTCTGTACGATAAGCATGCGCATCGAAGTGACGGCTGCCATTGTAATGATTGTCTTCCAATAACTTTACGAGGAAGAAGGCGCTCTTCAGATTGACTGCGCCGAAGCGGAAGTCCTGATCATAGCGGCCAAAAGCCTGATCGTTCAAATCAATGTGGAATAGTTTGCCTGCATCCAAGGCTTGCGCTACACCATGAACAAAATTTAGTCCTGCCATGTGCTCGTGCGCCACTTCAGGATTCACGCCCACCATCTCAGGATGATCGAGCGTGGCGATGAAGGCCAGCATATGACCAGTGGTCGAGTTATAGATGTCGCCGCGCGGTTCGTTCGGCTTGGCTTCCAATGCAAACTTCAAATCGTATTTTTGATCGCGCGCGTATTCGCACAAAAAGTTGATGGCTTCGCGCGTTCGTTTGATCGCGTCCAACGGATTTTTGCTTGCATCCGTTTCCACACCTTCGCGGCCGCCCCAGAACACGTACACCTTCGCGCCGAACTCTACGCCGAGGTCAATCGCATTCATGGTTTTCTGTAACGCGTATGCGCGGACTTTCGGATCATTGGAAGTGAACGCGCCATCTTTGAACACCGGATCGAAGAACAGGTTGGTGGTGGCCATTGGGACGCATAAACCCGTTTCGGATAGAGCAGCCTTGAAGTCCCGCACGATGCGGTCGCGTTCAGCAGGCGTCGCGTCAATCGGCACGAGGTCGTTATCATGGAAATTGACTCCCCACGCGCCAACCTCCGCCAGCAAATGGACCAGTTCAACCGGCGATTTCGTTTCTCTCACCGGTGCCCCAAATGGATCGCGGCCAGTGCTTCCCACCGTCCAAAGGCCGAAAGTAAATTTATGTTCAGGTTTTGGAGTATAGTCAGGCATTAGATTTTCCTTGGTTTAGATTTGATTAGCGATGTTGCTTGAAGTAAACGTCAGCATATACCGCCGCGACCAGGATGATCGCTTTCACAACATATTGCCACGCAGGCTGCACATTCATCATTTGGAGTCCGGTGGTCAGACTGGCAATAATCAAGGCACCGATTAATGCACCGTGGATTGTGCCGACCCCGCCCAACGGAGATGTGCCACCTAAAATTGCAGCAGCAATGGCATCCAATTCATATCCTGTGCCGGCTGCAATCGTGCCATAACCGACGTAAGAAGCCAACACAATGCCAGCCACGCCACACAAACCGCCCATCAGCACAAAGACCCGGAACAAGATGCCTTTGATGCTAACACCGGAGAGGCGAGCTGCTTCTCTGTTGCCGCCAATGGCATACGTATATCGGCCAAAGCGAGTGTTGTTCGCGGCGTACGCCATAATCACTGCCACAACTGCAAGCAGCAACACTGGCACAGGAATGCCCTTATAGTTGTTAACGCTGTAAACATAAGCGAAAATCAACACTGCCACCACGCCCACTGTTATCAAATCAAGATAAAGCGGACGAGGCGTAAAGCCATATTTCTGCTTACTGCGCCGGCCACTGAATACATTCCACAAAAGCGCTGCAATAATCAGGGCAAATATCACCCAACCCCAAACAGAGGGGATATAACCCTGAGCAATATCGGAAAACACCGGTTGGTTGGCTGCAATGGTTTTTCCCTGAGTAACCAGCAAAAGAAGGCCATTAAATAGCCACATGCCGCCTAAGGTCACGATGAAGGCAGGTAATTCCAAGTAGGCAATAATATAACCTTGGATTACACCGGCCAATAAACCGACCAACAAGCCGCAAATGACCGAGAGCATGGCTGGCAGGACAACCTGACCCGGAAAAAGTTTGAACCAGACATAAAATTGCAGATACGCTGCCACCACAGAAACAAAGCCAGCCAGCTTGCCCACCGACAGATCGATACTTCCCGTAACAATCACCAGTACCATACCGATGGCCAAGAAAGAAGTGACGCACATCTGGCGGAAGAGGTTCGAGATGTTTTGGGGATCCAAGTAACTACCTTGGGTTGTAAAGTAAAAGATGATCCAAATAGCAAGCACTGCAACGAGGAGAATATAAGATTGTATATTTCGCCTCAAGCTTTGAAAGAACCTGACCCCCAACGAATCTGTCTTAGTATCAACAGTAGTAGAAATATTCACGGTGTACCTCACTTTTGATTAGTTTTCAGGCAACCGCCACGCCGGTGGCCAATGCCATTACATGTTCCTTGTCAGCCTCAGCAACGGGCAAAGTGGTCGTTGAGTGTCCTCGGCACATTACCATGACACGATCGCTCATTCCCAAGACCTCTTCCAATTCGCTCGAGATCATTACAATCGCCACACCTGTCTCAGCCAGATCATTCATCAGCTTGTAGATCTCGAATTTCGCCCCAACATCAATGCCGCGAGTTGGATCGTCCATGATTAGAACTTGCGGTTTGGATAGCAGCCACTTTGAAATTACCACCTTCTGCTGATTACCGCCCGATAAGGTCTCAGCCAGCACATCCAAGCTTGGCGCCTTGATTGTCAGGCTCTTGGCTTGGCGCAAACTGGCTTGTAGCTCTGCATTGGAGTCAATACGAAAAAAACCGGAAAATTGATTCAAATTTGGTAGCGAAATATTCCTAAGGATGGTCTGGATCAACACCAATCCCATTTTCTTGCGATCCTCCGGAACCAGACTCAAACCTAAGTTGATCGCTTCGCGTGCACTTTTAGGTCGAATCTCTTTCCCGTTAATCCAGATTTTACCTTTGGAAATTGTTCCGTATTCGCCAAATAGTGTTGTCACCAATTCAGTTCGACCCGAACCCATCAAACCGGCAATTCCGAGAATCTCACCTTTCCGAACATTAAAACTTACTCCACTCAGGATTTTTCGATTCGGATCACTGGGGTCAACCGCCTCAAGATCTTCAACTTCGAAGATAACCTCCCCGGG
>DATKNJ010000353.1:0-6182 GCA_035541395.1 Anaerolineales bacterium | reverse complement strand
TCGCGCCGTAAGAGCGAGCGCGGCGTGCATCCTTTGGATAATCCGCATTAGCCCACACTTGCAAACCGCGCGTTGGCCAACCTTTTGGCGACTTGCGGACGTTCGGGCGCGCTGCAATTTCATCTGCCCACTTGAGCAGGGTGAGCAATTCAGTCTGCTCTTCCAAACTCGGCGCGCTGGTGGGAATCTTACCAAGGAAGACCTTCCCCGTCGTACCATCTACGGAGACCCAATCGCCTTCTTTAGCAACCTTGCCCTCTACGGACATTTCACGCTTCTCAAGATCAATTGTGATGCCCGAAGCGCCCACTACGCACGGGATACCAAACTGACGAGCCACCACGGCAGCATGCGACGTCGCGCCACCTTCGCTGGTGAGCACGCCCTTGGCTGCGATCATGCCATGAACATCATCTGGCTTGGTGAACGGGCGCACCATGATGACATCCTGTTTGTGTTCCTTGGCCATGCGCTCCGCAGTATCAGCATCGAAATAAATCTGACCAACAGCCGCGCCCGGCGAAGCGTTCACGCCCTTCGCAAAGAAGGTGCCTGCCTTCTCCGCCTGCTTCATAGCTGACTCCTCAAATTGAGGGTGTAACAATGCATCGACAGCATCAGGAGTCACGCGCAGAACTGCCTCTTCCTTGGTGATTAATTTCTCGTTCGCCATATCCACTGCGATCTTTACTGTGGACTTGGCCGTGCGCTTGCCATTACGAGTCTGGAGCATCCACAGTTTGCCGTGTTCGATTGTGAACTCGACATCCTGCATGTCCTTATAGTGTTTCTCCAACTTGCCGGTGATGTCCATAAACTGTTTGTAGACACTGGGCATATTCTTGGAGAGGTTTTCGATCTGCTCCGTGTTGCGGATACCCGCTACCACATCCTCGCCCTGTGCGTTGAGGAGATACTCACCCATCATCTTCTTGTCGCCAGTAGATGGGTTGCGTGTGAACGCCACGCCTGTACCCGAATCAAAGCCCATGTTACCGAAGACCATCGTCACGATGTTGACAGCTGTGCCTAGGTCATCAGAGATATTGGTGGCGCGGCGATAATCCTGCGCGCGCTTGCCATTCCAGGATTCAAACACGGCCTTGGTGGACAGTTCAAGTTGTTTATAAACATCCTGCGGGAAATCAAAACCGACATGCTTCTTGAAGACTTCCTTGAAGGTTGAAACCAATGCCTTCCAGTCTTCAGCTTTCATGTCGGTATCGACTTTGTAACCCTTCTTGGCTTTGTATTCAGCCATTGGGTGTTCAAAGACTTCATCATCGAGATTGAAAACGGTCGTGCCAAACATTTCGATCAAACGCCGGTACGAGTCCCACACGAAGCGCGGGTTGTTCGTCAGCTTGATCATGCCCTCAACAACTTCATCGGTCATACCGATGTTGAGGATGGTATTCATCATACCGGGCATGGAGAACTTGGCGCCTGAACGGCAGGAAACCAACAACGGGCTCTCCGCACTGCCGAACTTCTTGCCGGTCTTCTTCTCGACGATTTTCAGCGCGTCCAGTTCCTGCTTCCACATTCCAGCCGGGAAACTGCCAGACTTGCGGAACGCATTGCAAGCTTCTGTTGTGACCGTAAAGCCGGGCGGAACAGGCACACCGGCGCGGGTCATATCCGCCAAGCCGGAGCCTTTGCCACCCAGCAAACCGCGCACGCCTTCCCACGAGCCCGTATATTTTTCAACGGCCTGGACTTCTTCAAAAAGGTATACCCACTTCTTTTGTTTTGGGGCAGCCTTTTTGGTAGCTGGTTTGGTCTTCTTGACCACCTTTTTTACAGCTTTCTTGCTTTTGGTAACCATTGGAACCTTCCTTCAGAATAAAAGTTCAAAATTAGGAACTTAACAGCGTGAAGTTTACCACAAAGGATAAAAGACAAATGTGAGGAGTTTTAATTACGTTTGTCAGTGGTTTGTAAAGTTACGAAACGCCGTCTATTCTGTTAACCGCTTGCAAAGTAAAAAGTCATTCAAATCATGGATAATATGGCGAGATTGGAACATAAAATGACAACCAAAATCCTTTTGATCGATGACGATCCAGCAGTAACCGACCTCCTCGGTTTATTGCTCAAAACTTTAGGATACGATGTGGTCTCTGCCAATAGCGGTGCGCGTGGTGTCGACTTGATGCACGAAAAGAATCCAGATTTATTGATCCTCGATTTGATGATGCCCGAAATGGATGGATGGCAGGTATGCAAAGCCGTGCGGCAATTCAGCAATGTGCCCATTATCATTTTATCGGCCCTCAATGATCCCGGTGTGATCGCCAGCATTCTGGATGCCGGAGCTGATGACTACTTGACCAAACCGACACCCAGCAGTGTGCTGGCTGCGCATATCAATAAACTGGTAAGACGCACCACCGGAACACTGACAAGCGAGCCCGAGAAAAAACCAAATGTATTACTCTCCGGGACTCAGCCTTTCCCTTCATAAGCATTCGCTTCATTCTTGACCTTCAATCTGTTCTCGCTAAAAAAACGAGTCCGCTGTTTAGCGGACTCGTTTGATTCATGCCAAGTGCTTTAGCGCTTCAGCTGTTTCGTGTGGAAATTCCATCATTGGCATGTGACCGGCATTCTTCAACGCGAATAACTGTGCGCCGGGAACAGCTGCTTTGACTTCACGCGCTCGATCAAATGGAATCAGCATATCGGACTCGCCATGGATTAAAACCAAAGGCACTTTTAACGAGGCCAGCAAATCGGTCGAGTCGACGCGTTCGGCCATCGCTTTGAGCGCACCAATCACTCCGGCACGCGTCTGTCTCTCAATCACTGCGCGCACAAAATTCTGCACACGCGGATTCGTCGAGAGTTTGGTCGTCATCGCTTCGGCCACAACGCCTACACCATTCTCAGCCACATCCGCCGCACTTTTATAACGGCCTTCTTTGCGATCCGGTGGATCAGCCAACACTTGCGAAGAAACCAAGCCAAGTCCGCGCAGGCACGCAGGATACGCGCGGGCAAAAGCCAAAGCGACATAACCGCCCATCGAATGTCCGGCGAACACGGCCTGTTGAATTTCCAATTGTTCGAGCAAACCCGCGATATCCGCGGCCATGTCAGAGATGTTATATACCGTTTCAGGCGAATCTGATTCGCCGAAGCCGCGCAAGTCTGGCAGGATGATATCAAAACGGTCATCCAACAGCGGCACCACTTCATCCCACATGGAATGATCGAGCGGATAACCGTGAATCAAAACCAGCGGCGTCCCCTGACCGCGGCGCGTATAAGCCAAATTGATTCCGTTAACTTTAATTTTCTCCATTTACTCTCCAAACTTTAAAATCATTTCCAATTCACAGCTACTTTCAACTTACTTCCAAGCTTTGAGTAGTAATGAACGAAACCATTCTCGCGGCCAAACTCGTAAACACGGCGAGTAATATCCACATCGGCCTTGCAATATTCAGCCACTTTGTCCAACTCGCCGTTGCGAAACCATTCCACGCTTTGCAAACCATCTGCAGTTTTCGCCGCGCCAAGTGTAGCCTTCGCAATCGTATCCAGGCTGAGGCGAAAATTAAGGACGCGAAAAATATCGCTCAGCATATCCGTGGTGCGAAAAGCGCGAAAATTTTCCTGTGGCGCGTAAGCTTTCAAGACTTCATAATCAAAACTGATGATGTTGAATCCAACTACGCGCTCAGCGGCTTTCAATTCGGCCACTAATGCGGCGGCATCTTTTTCCCAATAGACCGCGAAATCATTGCGCGCCGTTGACCATGTTACGCCGCAAGCCAAGCCCAATTTAGAAGTTCCGGCATGTCCGCCGACTTCATCAAAAGTACGCTGTGTTTCAAGATCAAAGAAAACAAGACTCATAAGTCACTTCCAATTGTATAAGGCGAAATACAATCAAACTCATTTTGCTAAACAATTTTATCTCTGTTTTCTTTCAACCAAATCCGTGCGAAATCAAATGCCTGCTCGCGCGTTTCCACTCTACCCATCGCTTGCGCCTCGCGAATCGCTTCCAGCAATTGGCCGATCATAGGGCCAGCTTCCAATTTCAATTCATTCATCAGATCGCGGCCATCTACAAGCCGAAGCGGTGCGACAGCCTCTTCGCGCTTCTCCCAATAATTCTCGAGCAGGATTCGAGCCACATCCAACGCGATTCCCCAGTCTTCCTGTTTCAAGTTTTGTTCCTGCGTCGCGCGCAGGTCGGCCAAACCCAACAGAACCAAATCCGGGCCCGCTTCTTCACCGTCACGAAAGAAACGATAGATCGCTTTACGCGATGGCTCCTGCTGTTCCCTCTCCATACGACTCGTCATAGAGTGAAAGCGCATATGATGTGCGACGATCAAACGCAAACGTTGAATCTCGTCATTGCTCAAATGAAATTCTTCGGCGCGATGCGCCGCGATATCCACGCCTTGCGCATCATGACCGAGAAAGCGCACGCGGCCATTGGCCTCCACTGTACGCGTCTGCGGCTTGGCGATATCGTGATACAACGCCGCAAAAAATAACAACGCACGCAATGAGCGATCCGCATTCAAAGCCGCGGCGAAATGATCCGCAAATTGCTGACGATAACGTCCGATCCGAAATGTAAGTAAACCTGTGTAAAGATCATTCGTCGAATCGGCGTTATAACCCACAGCCAACGCGGCCAAAATCGCTTCCAGATGTTTCAACACCGATAATGTATGTATCCACACATCATGAACGTGCGGTGAGGATTGTTCGACACCTTTTAACGTGACTAATTCGGGCAACAGTTGCGGCAGGACTCCTAAAATTTCCAATGCGCGAATCGAAGCATCCGGTTTTGGACCTTCCAACATCTTGAACAATTCATCGCGTTGACGTTCCGGTGATACGCGTCCAACCTGACCCGCGGCCTGCTTCATCCACCCGCGCGTTTCCTTTTCGATTTGGAATCCCAATTCCGCGGCCTGACGGACCGCACGCAATACACGCACAGGATCATCTGTAAATGAAGTCGGCGCGCAGGCGCGGATTCGTTTGGTGCGAATATCGGCCGCGCCTTCCAACGGATCAAGAATCGCTTCGGCGCGCAGATCATATGCCAGCGCGTTGATCGTAAAATCACGCGCCTGCAAATCTGATTCCAATTCCGCGCCGCCGCGATAGGTGGCAAAATCCAAAAAAGTACGCGCGCCATCTTCACCAGTCACGATCACGCGCCCGGTATCGCGTTCGTCATCGAGAATCATAAAATCCGCGTCGAGCGCGCGGGCAACGCGTCGAGCGAGGGAAATGCCATTCGAAGGCAGGGCAAAATCCAAGTCCCGCGAGAAGCGGCCCAGCAACATATCCCGTACCGCCCCACCCACGAGATACATTTCCTGATCCGGCAGCGCGGCGCGGACTTTGTCCACAAGCGGTGGAAGTTGAAGGGAAACCGGCATGTAAATGATTTCGGGAGTTTCTTTGTAACGGCTGGACTTGGCAGCGCGGCGAGCCAGTTCGGGCGTGCCGCCCTGAGCGATCACGCGGCCATGCAGACGGGCAACCCAGCGACCGGCATACGAGGTTTGTGATCGATCGTCTTCCATAGCCAGAGAAAATTAGACAGGCGGTTTATATTTTTGAAGATTCACAACACCGACAAAAGGCAAGTTGCGATAATACTCATCGAGGTCGAGGCCGTAGCCAAAGACAAACTTGTTGGGAATATTGAAACCGCAATAATGAATCGGAACATATGACTCGCGGCGCTCTTCTTTATCAAGCAGAGCGCAAACTTTCAAACTCTTTGGTTGGCGCGTGCTGAGCAGTTCGAGCACGGATGCAATCGTGCGGCCGCTATCAATAATATCTTCAACAAGCAAAACATCCTTGCCGCGAATATCCATTTGCAGATCGAGTGTGACGCGCGCGAACCCGCTCGACTCGCGTTTGCCTACACCGTACGAAGAGACGGCCATGAAATCCATCATGTGAGGCACGCTGATGCGGCGGCTGAGGTCCACCAAAAATGGAACGCCACCGCGCAAAATACAAATCAGGAGCAAAGTACCGCCGGGGTAATCCGCGCTGATCTGCGCGCCCAATTCCGTGATCCGCTTTTGCAGCGTTTCCTCATCAATCAGGATTTCAGCGAGAACTTCTTTATAATCTTGCATTCGAACCTTTCGAAAAAACTTTCTTTGTTTACTTACCTAGCG
>DATKNJ010000352.1:0-20605 GCA_035541395.1 Anaerolineales bacterium | reverse complement strand
TCGATGGCACATATCTGGTCATTCTAAAGGGACAACTGTTACCGGCAAAAAATTGCCGAGCCGCCCTTGTTCCCGCTCTTCGCGATCTCAGTGGATGATTTGAACGCCATGATCGCGCGCCTCGAGCATCATCAAATTTCGTTGTTTCACAGAATCGAGAGCAATGAGTCCAGTCGCTGGGTGATGTTTCACGATCTGGCTGGCAATTTGATAGAACTGGTTGAGTTCAAATCCTAATAAAAAAGCCGTTGAGTTTTTCTCAACGGCTTTTCGGTGGGTTAGGGCAAATCCCTGAACGAGGATAACACTCGCATGTAGTTGGCTCGCTCGAATGCGCTCGGTTCTGCAACCGAACGTTGACTCATGCTGCCTTGCATCTGATGAATGGATTGGTATTCGCGTTCCTGCATCCAGGTCTGCAAATCGTTCAGAATGGACGGGATGGCTTGGGCACCGTTATGGAGGAGGAATGAAGCCATCATGGCCACATTTGCGCCTGCCATCATGGCTTTTAACACATCTTGTGCGGAGTGCACACCGCTGGTCAACGCGTAATCGGCGTTGATTTTTCCGCGCAGGATCGAGATCCAGCGCAGAGGCAGCCGCAAATCGGCAGAGGTGCTAAGCTCGAGGCTGTGGAGGATCTCAAGTTCATCGAGATCGAAATCGGGTTGATAGAAACGATTGAACAAAACCAATCCGTCCGCGCCGGCTTTTACCAGCCGCTGCGCAAAGTTGGATAAAGAAGTGACAAACGGGCTGAGCTTCACAGCCAGCGGAATCGTGATGGCGGACTTGACCTCGCTCACCAGCTCGACTTGCGCATCTTCTATTTCCTGCCCGTTGAGGTCCGGGTCGGTTGCAACGTAGTAAAGATTCAATTCGAGCGCGTCGGCACCCGCGTCTTGAATTTGGCGTGCATACCTCGTCCAACCGCCGTGCGAGACGCCGTTCAAACTTCCGATGACCGGAATGGTCAGAGCCTTTTTCAAGGCTGAGACTTGATTTAAATATTTGTCTGGTTCGAGGCTATAAACACCGGTATCCGGCAAATAAGATCGGACTTCTGCCGAGAAGTCTGCCGCACGTGTTAGAAAATGATCAAGTTCAAGGCTTTCGTGAATGATCTGTTCCTCGAAGAGCGAATACATCACGATGGCGGCAATGCCCGCCTCCTCGAGTTGTTTAGCCTTCTCGACTTTCTTCGAGAGGGGAGAGGCCGAGGCCACGAGTGGATTCTTTAGGGCCAGACCAAGATAAGTTGTGGAAAGATCGATCATCGTGTCTCCTTCGTCATCAGTAAGAATTGGTAAAGAAAGAGACTGAGAATGTCTGGTTCTCAGCCTCTCCTCGTTTCTACGATTGTTTCTCGTCCGTGCCGTCGTAGTGCATGGCGGCCATCTGTTGGTAAAGCGTCCAGCGGGACTTGGCATCCTTTTGCGCCTCATGCATCAACTCTTCGGCGCGTTCCTCATTCATTTGGGTCAGCATCTTGTAACGGGTTTCGTTGTACGCGTATTGAGAAACCGGAATGGTCGGCTCTCGTGACTCGATGATCAGCGGATTCTTGCCCTGCTCAGCGAGGCGCGGATCATAACGGTACATGGGCCATACACCGGATTGAACCGCCAATTTCTGCTGCTCGAGGCCGCGCGCATTATCAATGCCTTGTTGAATGCAGTGACTGTACGCGATGATCAGGGATGGGCCATCGTAGGATTCGGCCTCGAGGAAGGCGCGCAGGGTTTGCTGATCGTTGGCGCCCATGGCCACGCGCGCCACATAGACATAACCGTATGACATCGCGATCAAACCGAGGTCTTTCTTCGGCAGGCCTTTGCCGCCCATCGCGAAGCGAGCGACCGCCGCGCGCGGCGTGGCTTTGCTAGCCTGACCGCCGGTGTTGGAATAGACTTCCGTATCGAGCACCAGGATATTGACGTTGCGTCCGCTGGCCAGCACATGATCCAAACCACCGTATCCGATATCGTAAGCCCAGCCATCGCCGCCAATGATCCAGACGGATTTCTTGACCAGGTTATCAGCCAGGCTGATCAAATCCTTCGCGCGGCTGTCACTGGATTTTGCCAGCTTGGATTTCAACTGCTCTACACGTTCACGCTGAGCCTGAATGCCAGCTTCATCTTTTTGATTGGCGTTGAGCAAGCCATTGGCCAGATCCGCGCCAAGTTCTTTCTCGAATTGTGCCAGCAGTTCACGCGCATATTCGGTTTGTTTGTCAATCGTCAAGCGCATGCCCAGGCCGAATTCAGCATTATCTTCAAACAACGAGTTCGACCAGGCCGGACCGCGTCCGTTTGCATCCACAGCCCACGGCGTGGTGGGCAGGTTGCCGCCATAAATAGAGGAACAACCCGTTGCGTTCGCGACTACAGTCCGGTCGCCGAACAGCTGCGAAACCAGTTTCACATACGGAGTCTCGCCGCAGCCGGAGCATGCGCCGCTGAACTCGAACAATGGGCGCAGCAATTGCGAATTCTTCACTGTGGAGGGATTGATCAACTTGCGATCCAAATCGGGGATCGACATGAAGAAGTCCCAGTTCTTGGATTCCTGTTCGCACAGAGGCGGCTGTGGGGCCATGTTCAACGCCTTGCGTCCAGCCTGGCTCTTGTCCTTCGCGGGGCAAATGTCCACGCATAACGTACAGCCAGTGCAATCTTCCGGCGAAACTTGCACCGAGTAAGCCATGCCCTGCGAAAATTCCTTGAACTTTGAAGGCATATGCTTGAATGTTTCCGGCGCGTCCGTCAGCAGCTTGTTGTCAAACACTTTGTGGCGAATGACTGCATGCGGGCAGACCATGACGCATTTGCCGCATTGAATGCAAAGATCGGGTTCCCACACCGGGATTTCCAACGCGAGGTCGCGCTTTTCCCATTGTGTGGTAGCGGTTGGATACGTGCCATCTACAGGAAGTGCGGAAACGGGGATGTTATCTCCATCGAAATCGATCATCGGTGCCAACACGTTGCGGACGAATTCCGGCGCTTCAGCCGGGACTACAGGCCGCCGCGTCATCGTGGACGTTACTTTGGTTGGGACTTTGACCTCATAAAGATTCTCGATAGTCTGATCCACTGCTTCGAAGTTTTTCTTCACTACGGCTTCGCCGCGTTTGCCATACGTCTTTTCGATGGCGTGCTTGATTTCGGCAATGGCTGCTTCGCGCGGTAGGATTCCGCTGATGGCGAAGAAAGCCGTCTGCATAATGGTGTTCATGCGTCCGCCCATGCCGGTCTTTTCAGCGACGTCATATCCATTGATCACATAGAATTTGAGTTTCTTTTCGATGATCCCGGATTGAATTTCGCGCGGCAAATGTTCCCAAACATCATCGGGACCATACAAGCTGTTGAGCAAAAAGACCGCGCCCGGTTTGGCGTACTTAAGCATGTCCACGCGTTCGACGAAATTGAACTGATGGCAAGCTACAAAGTTGGCTTGATTCGCTTCGATCAAATAAGGAGCATGGATCGGTTTCGAGCCGAAGCGTAGGTGTGAGATCGTCACTGTGCCGGATTTCTTCGAGTCGTAATAGAAGTAACCTTGGGCGTGGTTGTCTGTTTCCTCGCCGATGATCTTGATCGAGTTCTTATTAGCGCCTACGGTGCCGTCTGAGCCGAGACCGAAGAATACACAGCGTACCGTTTCTTCCGGCTCAATCGAGAAGGATGAATCTACTTCGAGGCTGGTGTGTGAAACATCATCGTTAATGCCAACGGTGAAATGATTCTTAGGCGCTGGTTTGCTTAATTCATCGAACACAGCCTTGACCATCGCAGGCGTGAATTCTTTCGAGGATAAACCATAGCGTCCGCCGATTACTTTGATGCCGTCGCGTTTGCTTTCGACCAATGCATCGACTATGTCCATATAAAGTGGTTCGCCGGAGGAGCCGGGTTCTTTTGTTCGGTCGAGCACAGCGATGTTCTTCACGCTCTTCGGCAGAGCCTTGACAAAATGCTCAATCGAGAACGGGCGATACAGACGCACGCGCAACACGCCGACTTTCTCGCCTTTTGCCGTCAGATATTTGGCGGTTTCTTCGGCCGTCTCGCCGCCCGAGCCCATGATTACGATGACGCGCTCGGCCTCAGCATGACCAACATAGTCGAACAGGTTGTAGCGGCGGCCGGTGACCTTTGCGAACTGGTCCATGGCTGCTTGTACGATGCCCGGAACCGCGACATAGTACGGATTGACTGTCTCGCGCGCCTGGAAGTAGACATCGGGATTCTGCGCGGTGCCGCGTAAAACGGGATGATCCGGGGACAAGGCACGCGCCCGATGAGCGCGAACCAATTCATCATCCACGAGAGAACGGAGCTCTTCATCCGTTAATTGGAAGATTTTGGCAACCTCGTGTGAGGTGCGGAACCCATCGAAAAAGTGAACGAACGGCACGCGGGATTTGAGCGTAGCGGCCATGGCGATTGCGGCAAAGTCATGCGCTTCCTGCACGGAACCGGAGGAAAGCATAGCCCAACCGGTTTGCCGAACGGCCATCACATCCGAATGATCGCCGAAGATCGAGAGCGCCTGCGCGGCGATGGAACGCGCCGCAACATGGAAGACGGTACTGGTGAGTTCGCCCGCGATCTTGTACATGTTCGGGATCATCAACAACAGGCCTTGGGAGGCGGTGAAGGTGGTGGTAAGCGCGCCAGTTTGTAACGCGCCGTGTACGGCTCCCGCCGCGCCGCCTTCAGACTGCATCTCGATCACAGCCGGAACGGTGCCCCACAAATTCTTTTTTGCTTTAGCTGACCATTCGTCTGAAAATTCGCCCATTGGGGAAGAGGGCGTAATCGGATAGATGGCAATCACTTCGCTAAGGCGGTGGGCAACGGAAGCAGTGGCTTCATTGCCATCGATTGTGACTACTGGATGGTTCATCTTACATACTCCTTTGGAAAGGCATTTGCGCCTGAAAATGATGTCTCTTCATTAAAGGACTAGACCTCGAATAAGTGTATCGCCGCGTCCTTAAAGCTGATAGTTATTTATGGCTTAAATCCTTATGTAGCTTGTCACAATTTCGGACAGAAATAGTGTAAATAGATTTAAAACAAAAAACGGCAGAATTCCTGCCGTTTTTTGTTCATGCTTTTGGAATGTCTTCCAGCGCAAAATATGTTTTTAATCCTTTTTCTTTCGCGATTCGCATCATCAAATCCGCACCCTGTGAATCGCCGCCAACCCTGAGAACTGCATCACATTTTTCGAGCAGTCGTTCTGCTATCGGATGGAAGATTTCATTGAACGGTTCATCGCCCACTTTCTTTGAGCCAGCCAATTGAACCAGTGGAAGTGCAAGCCATTCTCCAAGGATTGGGATGTGTCCCATGCGAAAAATGGGCAACGCAAAATCTTCCATGGTCCGCACATTGGCAGACATCTTCTCGGGATCATCATTCGTTCCTGAACGATAAGGACCCGCGATCAAAATCATCATTTGCTGAGTCATGAAGATGTTTCCAAATATGGCCGAGCCAGGAATAACGCCGCCAATGACTTCGCATCTGGAATCTTGCCGCGTTCCGCCATTTGAAATGCTTCTACGGGTGGAATGGACTCCAAGCTGAGGAATTCATCATCGTCTGCTTTGAGTGGATCGTGTTTCAAATCGCGCGCCAAATATACGCGCATGAATTCTGTGGAATAACCCGGTGCGAGATAAAACTCGCCGATCTTTTCCAACTTGCCGGCTGCAAAGCCAGTCTCTTCACGAATTTCGCGCGCCGCACATTCCGCAGGATCTTCGCCCTCTTCCATCGTTCCCGCGGGGACTTCCAATACATCCTTTTCCGCAGCGTGACGATACTGTCTCACAAACAGCAGATTTCCATTCGCATCTACAGGAACAATAGCCACGGATCCATGATGTTCGATGATGTCATATGTTGTTTCGCGTCCATCGGGCGTCTTCAGCCAATCGCGTCGCAGAAGAAAAACGCGTGCCTTCAAGACAATTTCTGATTTGATGAGTTCGAAGCCCATGCAGAGTCTCCTTATTAGTAAAATGCCCAGGCTTTGGGCCTGGGCATTTGTAGCGTAATTGATTTTACGGGATTCTTAATTGTTGCCCGGCAGTGAGGTTAGCCGAGAGCGATAAGCCATTGGCAGCAGCAATCGCCGCGGGATCGATGTCACCGTAGTAACAGGCAACACCATAAATGGTTTGATCGGACGAAGGAACAGTATAGGTGTCCGGGTGATTGTGAAGCGAGCGATCAGCAGGGAAGGGATCGCTAGTCTGCGGGATGGTCAACGTCAGGTTTGGATAATACAACTGTCCGTTGGTCAGGCCGTTCGCACTCAACAGTTCATCAGGATTCACATTGAAGCGCCGCGCAATGCAATACGGGAATTCACCGGGCTGCAATGTATAAGAAGTGGGTCTCGGCCCTTGCGTTGGAGTTGGTCCGCCAAGTGTAGCAATGATAGGTGTATTGGTGGCTGCTGGGATGGCTGTAACAACAAAGGCTTGTGTAACACCAATTGCATTGGTCGGTGTACCAGGACCGGGTGTTTGTGTTACTCCGGTTTGCGGTGTGATGATCGTGCCGGTTACATTCGCAGGTTGAGGCGTGGCCGGAGTCTGACCGTTGGCAACTGCAGTTTGCGCGTCAGCAGTCTGTTGAGCAAATTGCTTGATCAAATCCATTGGATTTTCGGAGGATGGAAATGGTGATACAAAAATCCCTGTGGAGATCAAAGTTGCCGCAGCCGATGGTGCCTGTGATACAGACTGCGTACAAGCTGTAAACAGCACTGATCCCAGCAAGATTATCGCGGCCAATCTTCGGCCGTTAATTTTTAAGTTCATGGGTTCTCCTCTTTCCAATGTGATACCTATGCGTACTTAATGCGTGATACTAGCACATCCCATTTAGCGCGTCAAGCATACCAGCGGTTGATTAAGGGAGGCAGCCAAACTCTTGTAACATTTCGGACGCGCGTTCGCTTCCCTCGGGGACTTGGGCCTGAATCCGTTTCCAGACGTTACACACGCCTTTACGGACGCGCGCCGCGCTCTTGACTGAATCCTGTGAGAGTTTCACCGCTTCATCTAAGTTATCGGTGTGAGCATCTGCTTCAATGAATGGTAACCACTCGAAAACATCTTCCGGTTTCTCGCCAAGCGAACCAGCCTGCTTTGCAAGTTTGACGATTTCTTCCCAATCTCCGGTTTGTCGCGCCAGTTCTGCCTTTTCATAAAAATAGCACCATGTGTGCGAAGGCTCGTTAATGAATGGTGGATTTGGCAAATTCGGTTGGGACGCGTTCGTGATGATCTGCGATGGATTGGAATAGGGGATAGCTTGAAGTAAGAAATTGGATTCTTTTTCGTATGTCTCTGCGTCGCCGAGCGCGGGATCGAGCACGCGCAGACAGCCATTCTCCGGCACGAGAATCACCAACGCTGAGTCTGTTGAACCGTGGAAGTTCACAGTGCGTAACGGCAACGTCACATTCATGTGAGGCTGAAGTTCAGGCAAAGTTCCGCCGCCAAGACGCGCTTCCGTGTAAAGCAACGCGTAAGGCACATCTCCGCCACTGTAATTCGGCGCGTAGATCCAATTCACTGGCGCGGTGAAAGAGAGATCCGTCTCCAAAGGCATATCCGGAATTTTGTCTGTCAGGATGAGCGTATTCGGTTTCAGCGCGGGAATGCGCCAAGCTATTTGCCAATAGATTTCCTGCTGCCGCGCCCAATCGCGCCGAAAGAGATTGGCGTTGAAAAATTGTTGTCCGATGCCGAGAGCGACAACCAAGCTGATGATGATTATTTTGAGGCGCTGGCTTTTCTGAAATATCAATTCGACTAAACCAGCAAAGAATAAGCTTCCGCCGAGAGTCATCGAGATCATGAAACGGTCGAAAGTGGATTGCAGAGTTAATGGCAAGCCTGCGGCTAAGGATGGAATCCGTCCAAGCAGGATTCCGATGAGACCAATCAACAACGCGGGCAGGGCAAGAGTCGATTCGGTGAGGAGGTTGAGGTGCGATCCATAAAAAGCGAGAAGCGCGAAAGTAGCGGCGATCAGGCCAAAGGTCAAGAGAGAAGTAGGCGCGGAAAAGGTGGAACCGGCCAAAAAGAGAATCTGTCCCCAAACGTAGAGTCCGGCTTTGAAGAGAGCATCGGCCAGCGCCGTCAAAATGCTCAAAAGATTTAAGGTTTGAGAAGTTTGGATTCCATAAGAAACGTAGACATTGGAATGATAAAGCGAGAATAACCAAGCCGCGTCCACGATCCAAAGTAGAAGATAAGGCAACCAGAAGAGAAGTGCGCGGCGAAGGCAAAGCCAGAAGTTGGTTTCATCGAGCATGAACCAAATAAATAAAAATCGCAGAGGCTCGAAGCCAAAAAAATACTCAGTTGGAAAGAGACCCGCGAATTGCAGAGCTAGCGCGAGAATGGCAAGAGGTATGTTGTGTTTGCGAATGGCATGCGCGCTGAGGCCGAACGAAAGAAGATAAAAAATAAATGGAATGAGTTCTTGATTGATGTGCGTAAACGCGACCCAATGCTGGCTGTAACCGGGAAAGATCAACACAAACAACGCGGCAGTCAGCGCGAAACGAGGATGGTTTGGAAAGAAAGACTTAAGCATCCACCAGGTTGAAAGGCCGATGAGGAATCGAATTACGAGCGCGAAGATTTGCCAATAAAGCGGATTGGTTGGAATCAGATTGGCGGTGAGAAAAAAGATCGGTCCGAGGAACGGGCGGAAGCCGCGAAAGGCTGGAATGAAATCAGCCGGGCCAAGGAATTTCGCGATCCAGGCGAAGCCCCAATCGTCCCAGTGAAAGCCAGTGTATGGAAGTAGCAATCCGTAAGCGAGAACGGTGACAACCGCGAAGAGCGCGGGGATCGATTTTTCAGATTGGAGAAAGCGGCGCATGAGGGAGATTATAACGAAGAGGAGCAAAGAGTAGTGAGCAGAAAGTGGGAGATTGAGGCGTTTATCGTGAAAGAGTTAATCTTCATCATCGCGTGAGATTCCGTATGTTCTTGCAACAGCAGCCTCGATCTCTGCTACGCTGTGCTTCTTGCAGGCCACCAACGGTCGGCCGGGATAATCTACGCGCTGGGCTCCATCGCTCATCACTTTGAAATCTACGAATTTATTGTTTTCGTCGTACACCACGTAAAGTTGATATAGCTTTCCGCATACGATACATCCGTGCGTTTCACCTTTGGTATGTTTTTCTGGCATTGCAACCTCTGAGCAGTAAATTTTGTTAACTATACAACGAAATGATCTGGCTTTTATTGAATCGCCGGCGATTCGAATAAGTACTAATATCCCTCCCGAAAATTGGATAAGAATACTCCATATAAAGTATAATTCCACCATGCCTGAATGGATTGGCAAGACCGTTGGAAAGGTGAGAATTGAAAAGTACCTCGCGCGTGGGGGAATGGCGGAGGTATATCTCGGTACACATCTGACCCTCGAACGCCCAGTCGCGGTCAAAGTGATGCATAGTTACATCGAAGAGGATCCCGATCTTTTGTCGCGCTTTCAGCGCGAGGCCAGAGTGGTGGCGGGCTTGCGACATCCGAACATCGTTCAAGTCTTTGACTTCGATACAGCAGACGGTCATCCCTATATTGTGATGGAATATTTGAAAGGCCCGTCTCTGGCGGCTTATCTACGTGCGCTGAGCGAGCGGAAAGAATTGATTCCGGTAAACCAAGTAGCGCGCCTTCTCAAATCGCTTTCTTCCGCACTCGATTATGCTCACAATCAGGGCGTGATTCACCGTGACATCAAACCGGGTAATATTTTGCTTCACAGCAAATCGACCGAAATTCAACTCGATAATGTTTTGACCAATGATGTGGACGCGATCCTCACGGATTTTGGCCTGGTGCGTATCGCTCATTCCGCCACCCAAACTGCTTCCGGCATGGTCAGCGGAACCCCATCTTATATGTCACCCGAACAAGCGCGCGGCGATAAAGTGGATCATCGTACCGACATTTATTCGCTGGGCGTCGTGTTATATGAAATGCTGGCGGGCCGCGTTCCGTTTGATGGCGATAGCACCATGGCGGTAATCTTTAAGCACATCAACGAGCCGCCTCCGCCAATTGAGGGGGTTTCGCCAGCTGTGCAAGCTGTCATCGATCGCGCCTTGGCCAAGGATCCTGATGCTCGCTATCAGACCGCGTTGGAGATGGCCGCGGACCTATACACGGCCCTCGAGTTAACCACCGAAGCGGAGACGATTCACGCGCTGATGCGCGGAAGCTCAAAGCCGGCAACCATTCTCCCAAAACGGAAGCAGACTCGAGGTCCGTTATTGATCGGCGGAATCGTTGTAATTTGTGCCTGTTTCTCCGTACTACTCCTTGGCGGATTGGGAATATCCGCCTTATCCATTTTCCCGCGTTTGAATAGCAATACGGGAATTTCTTCTTCAGGCACGCAGGCTCCGTATGGATATGGTGCGCCAGCCGAGGCAGACTCATTGGGTGTTATGCGTTTTCAAGATGGTACTTCGGCGTTAGACCAGATCACGATCAGCGCCAAACTTGCAGTGCCAGCCACCGGGACGCAATACGAAGCATGGTTGATCAGCGACAGCGGGGAGCAGCGCCGAAGCCTCGGTGTATTGACACAGGATTCAACGGGTCAATTTGTGCTGACGTACGTGGATGCGCAGAGTCAAAACCTGCTCGACGGATTCCAGCGGATGGAAATTACTGTAGAGCCAAATCCGGATGATAGCCCGAATCCATCTGGACAGGTGGCTTATTCTTCGGCGATACCCATCGGTTCATTGACACATATTCGTCATTTGTTGGTTCGCATTGATGAGACGCCGAATGAGATTGGAATGGCTGTGGGTTTGGTCAATGATACAACCTTGATCAAAAAGTCTGCTGACGCCATGTTGAATGCTTTTACTTCCGGCGATGAGAATACTGTCCACACGAACGCTGAGGCGATCATCAATCTGATCGTTGGCAAACAGGATTCAAATCATAAGGATTGGGATGGCGATGGAAAGATCAATGACCCGGGAGACGGCTTTGGCATGTTATTGAACGGTGGTCAGGCAGGATATATCGGCGGTGTGATTGACCACGCTCAACTCGCCGCGAATTCATCCGATTCAACGGCTAATGTTCGCCTGCATTCGGGACATGTGGTTATCTGTGCGCAAAATGTTGAAATGTGGACAACGCAACTCAGAGATCTTGCAGTTCAAATTGTTCAAGCCAACGGGTCCACTGAAAAAGAGGCTGACATTCGTTTAGCTGCAACTCTTGCAGATCAAATGTTAAACGGGGTTGATATTAACGGCAACGAACTGATTGATCCAATTCCCGGCGAAGGAGGAGCCCTGACTGCTTATGAACATGCAACCTATATGTCGGACATGCCGATCTTCGCAGGCAAAGATCAAGTTCCTCCAACCGGCAAATAAAAGTTTCAAGCCGTTTTTGGCATAGGTGGGAATCAACCGGCAGACCCTTGACAAATTAAAATGTTTGTAATATAACTGACCGGTCAGTCATTTTATCTAGTGAGAAAGATTTATGTCCCCTCGTCCTGATGTCAGTGATGAACGCAAATCCCAAATCCTGAATGCCGCTGAAGGTGTCTTCACCAAAAAAGGATTCAGCGATGCGCGCATGGATGATATTGCTGAAGAAACTGGCTTGAGCAAAGGGACGCTCTATTTGTATTTCAAGAGCAAAGAGGACTTGGTCATTGCCATTCTGGATCGCATTTTTGGGGACGTTATCAATCAGTTCCAGACGCGAAAAAATGTTGAACTCAAGGCAACTGAAGCGATTTGGCAATTTACGGAGGCGGCGATTCGCGATTACAAACGAATGATGGGCTTAATGCCGATTGCTTACGAATTCCTGGCATTGGGCTTTCGCAATACGGTTGTCCAAAAAGCATTGAAGAATTATTTTAAACTTTATATGGACGCGTTGATTCCCATTATCCAACGCGGGATTGATTCAGGGGAGTTCCGTCAGGTTGATGCCCGGGATGTTGCCGTTGCTGCTGGAGCCATCTTCGAAGGAACCGTTCTGTTATGGGTCTATGACAAAAATATGGTCGATGTCGATCACGATATTCGTTCTGGTATTACCTTCTTGCTGGAGGGTGTTTTGGCATCTAATTGATTCTTCAAATTTTTTTAAGCCAATATATGACTGACTGGTCAGTATTAAAAATAGACCAAAGGAGCAAAACATGACTATCGTTATTTTGATCGTTGCCATGATCGTTGTCGGATTGATCATTGGTTGGTTGGCAGGGCCGATTTGGAAGAACAACCGTCCCATCGGTGTGCGAGGTGATTACATCGCCTCTGTCATCACAGCCATCGCAGTCGGTCTGATGGATTGGTATGTGATTCCCGCCATGGGTTTTTCCACCACAATGAGGAACCTCGGCGTCGCTATGGAACCTGCGTTGGGCGCATTGCTCGTGTTATGGATTATCCGCGCCGCGAAGCGATCATGACCGAATCTGTATCCGTTATCGAAGCCAATCGCCTCACGCGAGACTATAAAACTGTCCATGCTGTAGACGGTTTGACTCTGGCGATAGTGCGCGGCGAACTCTTTGGTCTTGTCGGTCCTGATGGCGCGGGCAAGACCACGACTCTGCGTCTGCTGGCAGGCCTGTTGGATATCAGCGATGGAGACGCGACCATCCTCGGCTTTGACTTGAAAGAGAAAGCCGAATCCATCAAACCGCATATTGGCTACATGGCGCAACAATTCAGTTTATATGGCGAACTCTCTGTCATGGAAAACTTGCAGTTCTTCGCTGAACTGTTCGATGTCGCGCCGAAGGAGTTGGCCGAACGCACCGAACGCTTGCTCACGTTCGCAGGCCTGGCTGAATTCAAAGCGCGCCGCGCCGCGAATCTCTCCGGCGGCATGCAGAAGAAACTCGCTTTGGCTTGCACTTTGATTCACCAACCGGAAATCCTTTTACTTGATGAACCGACGACTGGTGTTGATCCGGTTTCGCGCCGCGAGTTTTGGAACATTCTCACCGACTTGCATTTACAAGGCACGACCATCATCGTCAGCACGCCATACATGGATGAAGCTGATCGCTGTTCGCGCGTTGGATTGATGTACGCGGGCAAACTCGTCGAATGCGACTCACCGAAGAGTATCCGCGAAAAACTCGAAGGTGATGTGATCGAGATTCAACCTGAGGATTGGCAAAAGGCTTTGAAAACGGTAACAAGCCTGAGCGGAGTCCGCGAGGCGCAGACGTACGGCGAGTCGATACATTTATTGGTGGATTCCGGGAAGCGTCGTCTGCCAGAGATCGAACGCGCCATGAAAAAATCCAAATTGGCATATCGCAGCATTCGCGTCGCGCCGGCGCGCATGGAAGAGGCGTTTATCTCGCTGATCAGAAAGTTGGAAAATTAATGTCAATTCATCACATTTGGGCGGTGGCCCGCAAAGAATTCAATCACATCTTACGCGACCGAAGCACATTGATTTTAGTGTTATTCACGCCGACGGTGGTGCTGCTGTTGATGGCGTATGCATTGACCGTTGACTTGAAACATATCCCGATTGCCGTGCTGGATTACGACCAAACGCAGACATCGCAGACTTTCATCCAACAGATCACAGCCGGGCAGGATTTGGCTATCTATGCGTTCGCGAACAGCATGGACGAGATCAATTCGATGATGATGCGCGGGCAGATCAAGGCCGCAGTGATCATCGCGCCGGGCTTTGCCAGCGACTTGCAAGCGTTGAAAGGGATTCCGCTGCAAGTGATCATTGACGGGACTGAACCCGAAAGCGGAAATTTTGCGGTGCAGCACATTGAGCAGCGCGCTGAGGAGTTTATCGGGCAGGCGCTGACAAGCAAGTTGCGCGCACGGGGACTCTCGATTAATTCACTTCAGCCTCTTGATCTGCGTGTACAGACCTGGTTCAACCCCGATCTCAAATCACGCAACGCGCTGATCCCTGGCTTGATCTCGATGGTGTTGGGTTTCCCTGCGTTATCGGTCGCGTTGACTCTCGCGCACGAGCGCGAACACGGAACGCTCGAACAATTGCTGGCTACACCAATTGGCCGCGGGGAATTGTTGTTGGGCAAGATCATTCCATATATTGTTGTTGGCTTGATCAATGTGATCTTTATTCCGCTGTTATCGATTGCGTGGTTCCACATTTCATTCAATGGAAATTTCCTGCTCTTCTTTGGACTCTCTGCACTGTTTATGTTCGCGGTGTTGAGCATGGGCATGATTGTTGGCGTCTTCATGCGGACTCAAGCTGCGGCACTGGCGCTCTCGTTTTTGGTGATCTTTTTCCCCGGTTTCTTCCTGACCGGCATTTTCTTCCCGTTGGCATCCATGCCGGAGGAAGCGCGCCTGGAAGCGTTGGGTTTGCCCGGCACACATTACGCGATCATCACGCGCGGCATCTTCCTGCAGGGCGTTAGCTTGGATGTGCTCTGGCCGTACGCAGTGATGCTGGTTATTTTGGGAATCGCGTTCACGCTGATTGCCTCGCTGTTCTTCAGAAAGAAGCTGGCATGAATGCAAAACATTCCTTAACCACTAAGGTCGCGAAGGAACACAAAGGAAAATCCTTTTATTGCTTCGTGTACTTGGTGCCCTTCGTGGTGAATATTTTTGGAGTTTGAAGATAATGCTGAAACGAATCTGGTCTTTAGTCATAAAAGAATTCATTCATCTTCGCAATGATTGGTGGATGCCGGCCTTCATGTTGCTCGGCGGCGCGTCGGAGTTGTTACTGGTCGGTTGGGCGACCTCGCGTCCGATTACCAACCTGCCGCTGATGGTGTTCGATCAAAGCAAGACTTTGGCCAGCCATCAATTTGTGGACGCCCTCGAAAACACGCACACCTTTCAGACCGCGCAGCAAGTCAACGACATGCAAACCATCGAAGCCGCGCTCAACCGCGGGCAGGTCAGCGCGGCGGTGGTCATTCCGCCGGATTACAGTGAGCAGATGCTTTCCGCCGCGGGTGATCCAACTATCTTTGTCATTTTGAATGGATCGGAGAACACACCCGCACAAGCCTCTTTGCAAGCGGTGCAAGGCGTCGCGCAAGATATTGGTCAACGCCTCGTCATCCAACGCCTCAACTTGAATCCTGATCAATTCAGCGGATTCAACCCGAGTCTGCGCGTCTGGTTTAACGAGAACTTGTCCGAGGCGTTGTACACCACGCCCGCCGAACTGGGACTGATGCTCGAGTTCACTGTTTTGCTTTTCGCGGCTCTGGCTTTCTCGCGCGAACGTGAGCTTGGCACCATCGAGCAATTGCTGGTCATGCCGTTCTCTTCGTTGGAGATCATCATCGGAAAGAGCATTCCGGTCATCATCGTTGGCTTCGTGGATTTTCTGTTGATGCTCACGATAGTTCACTTTGCCTTTGGCGTGCCAATCCGCGGCTCGTTGATTTTGCTGCTCATTCTTGCTTTTGGTTACTTGTTTGTCGAGTTGGGCAAGGGACTCGTGCTTTCCGTCATTTCGAAGACTCAACATCAAGCCTTTCTGCTCGTGCTTCTGGTCGGTATGGTGGACTTCATGTTCACAGGCTATGCCGCGCCGGTGGAGAGCATGCCGAAAGCGTTGCAGGTCTTTGCCAATATCATCCCTGCCCATCATTGGTTGACCATCCTGCGCGGCATTCTGCTTAAAGGCGCGGGCCTAGATGTGCTCTGGCCGAATGTGCTGGCTTTGCTCATCCTCGGAATTGTGATTGGCATATTCTCCTTCCGATTTGTGAGAAAGGCCTTGGATTAATAATCGGTGGTCGAGCATGACGAAGACCATATCGAGACGACCAAGTTATTGGATAAAACATGAATTCAAAATCATCCGCAATTCTTGTTCATGATCTTACCAAACGCTTCGGCGATTTCACTGCCGTGAACGGCATCAACTTTGAAGTCCACCATGGCGAGATCTTCGGTTTCCTCGGTCCGAATGGATCAGGCAAAACCACTACCATCCGCATGATGTTGGGACTGATGCAACCGACTTCCGGCTCCGTTGAAGTGCTTGGCATGAAAATGGAAGGCGATACCGGAAAGATTCGTCCGCGCCTCGGATATATGTCCCAACGTTTCAGCTTATACAACGATCTGACCGTTCTGCAAAACCTGAACTTTTACGGCGCGGCCTACGGACTATCCAATTCGGAATTGCAAAGCCGAATCAAAGAAGCGCTTTCGATGGCCGGGCTCGAAGGCCGCGAACATGCCAAAACAAAGGACTTGTCCGGCGGCTGGCGTCAGAGGCTCGCGTTGAGCGCGGCTATCTTACATCACCCTGAAGTACTCTTTCTCGATGAACCAACCGCGGGCGTCGATCCATTGTCCCGCCGCGCCTTTTGGGATTTGTTGTATCGGCTGATCAGCGAAGGTATCACGGTCTTCGTCACAACACACTACATGGATGAAGCGGAACATTGTCATCGCCTTGCTTTCATTCAACATGGGGATATCATCGCGTATGGCGCCGCCGAGGAGATCAAAAGGGAAATGATGCGCGGCGATGTACTCGAACTCGAACCCTCCGACGCACCGACCGCGGTCAAAGTGTTGCGCGCTGTACAGGCCAATCAAACTTTGCCGATTGAAGAAGTTGAATTGTACGGCGCGCTGGTCCACATTGTTGCGCCGAATGTTCGCAAACATCAGCGAGCCATCGAACGCGAGCTGCGCGGCGCGGGCATTCGCACTGGTCATATGTCCATTATCGAGCCATCGCTCGAAGATGTCTTTATCTCTGCCATGAAAAAATAATCGGAGGCACCATGAAAAAACTTACTTTTGCTTTAGCGGTTCTGCTCATCCTTTCAACTGTCAGCTGCGGATCGGCCAATAGCGCGGCGATTCAGGCTTCGGGTCTGATTGAGGCGACAGAGATCGCGGTCGCGCCGGAATTGTCTGGCCGCGTCGTGGAAGTGTCCGTCAATGAAGGCGATCCCGTTAAAGCGGGCGATCCGCTTCTTCGTCTGGACGATAGCCTGCTTCAGTCCGAAAAACAAGCCGCACAGGCTGCACTGGATTCGGCCAACGCCAGCGTAAAAGCCGCGCAGGCCACATTGGATTCTGCACAGGCGCAATATGATCTGACTCTTTCCGCCGCGCTCGCCGCCGATGCGCTGAATCGTCAGCAAACCTGGAAGCAGTCCAAACCCGGCGAGTTCAACCAGCCTGTTTGGTTCTTCTCGAAGAGCGAACAGATACAATCCGCACAAAACGAGATCGATGCCGCGACCAGCGCATTGAACGATGCACAAGCGAAACTCAATGATACTGAAAAGAAGGCCGGCAGCGCCGCGTTCCTCGACATCGAAAAGCAACTCTCTGATGCGCGCTCTGCTTATTTCATCGCCAAAGATGTTCTCGATCACACCAGCGGCGCATCGGATGGCACAGATTTACATAATTCTGCGCAAACTGCCTTCGATACCGCCAAGACGGATTTGAAGAATGCGCAGAAAGATTACGACGACGCACTGACCACGGATGGTGCCAAGGATGTGTTGAAAGCGCGCGCTGATGTCCAGGTCGTACAGGAACGCTATTACACCGCGTTGGATGCACAGCGCGCACTTCAAACCGGCGAGGATTCGCTCTCCGTTGTAGCGTCGAGCAAAGCTGTAGACGAGGCCAAGGCCACACTCGATCAAGCGCAATCCGCAGTGATCGCCGCGCAGGCGAATCTTGACTTAATCAATACGCAAATGGATCAACTCACTGTCCGTTCGCCGATTGATGGCGTGGTGTTGGTTCGCAGTATCGAAGTCGGAGAAGTGATTCAAGCTGGTGCACCCGCGCTGACTGTTGGCAAACTCGACTCGTTGAAAGTCACCGTCTATATTCCCGAAGATCAATACGGACAGATCAGTCTCGGTCAACAAGCGAATTTGAGTGTGGATTCCTTCCCCAATGAAACGTTCCCTGCTACCGTCACGCGTATCGCGGATACAGCCGAATTTACGCCGCAGAACGTTCAAACCAAAGAAGGCCGTCAGACGACCGTGTACGCGGTGGAGTTAACTGTGAAGAATACGAGTGGCAAACTCAAACCCGGGATGCCAACGGATGTGAATTTTGTGAGCAAAGCTTCCGCAAAGTAAGTGGCTTGATCTGAGGTTCTTCACTCTTGAGTATTGGCGATGGGCAGAGTGAAAGTAAATGTACTTCCTTGCCCTTCGCCTGCCGACTCGGCCCAGATGCGTCCGCCATGCGCTTCAACGAGCGCGCGCGCAATCGTCAGCCCGATGCCGCTTCCGCCGCCCGCGCGTCGTGAGCGTGATTTGTCCACGCGATAGAAACGGTCGAAGATGTGCGGCAAGTGCTCGGACGGAATCCCGATGCCGGTATCTCGAATCGAGATTTGAACTTCATTGTTCATCCGTTTTGCTGAAAGAAGGACTTTCCCTTTTTCAGGCGTGTATTGCAACGCGTTCCCTATGAGATTGATCAGGATTTGCACCGCGCGATCCTCGTCAGCCAGGACGCGCGGAAGATCGGGCGCCAACTCAAAGTCCAGAGTGATGCGTTTGGATTCGGCTTGAGGCGCGAGCCGTTTGGTCGCGATCTTTACAAGCGACGAAACATCCAGCGAACGAAGATTCAATTCATACGCGCGAGCTTCCACGCGGCTCAACTCTTGCAGGTCATCTACCAGTCGATTGAGCCGGTCCGCCTCCGCATGAATTTGTTGATACGTTTCCGAAGTGGCGGGCAGGACGCCGTCCATCAAACCTTCCATCGAACCTTTGATGGCTGTCAGCGGAGTGCGTAATTCGTGGCTCACATCGCCGATCAAACGCCGGCGCATCGACTCGACCTGGTCGAGCTTTTCAGCCATTTGATTGAAACGCGCTGCGAGTTGCGCTAATTCATCCGCACCGTTCACTTGAACGCGCTCCTCATAATGTCCGTCGGCGATATGTTGCGTAGCCAGCGACATCACGCGCAACGGCGCAATCACACTGCGACTGAAAAATAAACTGATTACGAATGCCACAAGGATAGCCGCCAATGCGGCGTATGTCAGCGCGTCATTGAAGCTGGCGCGAAAGTCAACGTAAAGCTGCGACATCGGATTGCCGCGACCTTGTCCGTTTCCCATGCCCATTATGTTTCCATTTCCAAGACCCATGCCCGCCATGTGACGGTTGAAGGCAGTCGGCAAAATAAATTGGCTGGCAACAACCAAGATCACCATGCCGATCACAATGACGGCAAGATAAGACAAAAAAAGTTTTGCGCCGAGATGGCGGCGAAAATAATCGGTCATACTTCCTCGTTATATCTGTTCATCTTCAAAGCGATAGCCCACTCCGCGTACCGTGGCGATCAAATCCTCGCGGCCCAACTTCTGGCGCACGTGACCGAGATGCACATCCACCACGCGCATCTCGCCGAAATATTCGCCGCCCCACACTTTTTCAAGCAATTGTTCGCGCGATAGAACCCGCCCGCGATTTTCGGCCAACGCTTTCAACAGATCAAATTCGATGGCGGTTAATTCGATTGGATTTTCGTCCACGTGAACCGTCCGCGCGCCGACATCCATTTGCAGATGTTTGAAGGACAACACGTTTCTTTCTGTGCCCGGACCTGTTCCCGTTTTGAGGCGCCGTAACGCGGCTTTGACGCGCGCCACCAACTCGCGCGGACTGAACGGTTTGGTCACATAATCGTCCGCGCCGACAGACAGTCCAATGATCTTGTCGGTCTCCTCTGTGCGCGCAGTCAGCATGATGACATACGCATCCGATTCGCGGCGCAAGTGGGTGAGTAGTTCGATCCCGTCCATGCCGGGCAGCATTACGTCAAGAATGATGAGATCGGGCTTGAACGCACGCGCTGTTTTGAGTCCTGCGTTTCCATCAGCAGCGATATACACTTCATACCCTTCCGGCTTGAGATACGCGCCGACCAGATTCGTGATGGACGGCTCATCATCGATAACGAGAATTTTTGTCATAGTGTGATTCTACTTGACTCTATTAGGATGTGACTCAAGCTACTATAAGTCCTCCGATTGAAATGGATATAAAGCGATTATAAAGATTTGGTAAAGGTTGTCTTGATTCAGAGAGGGGAGAGCATAACGCCACCGTACCGCTTCCAGCCTGATTGGATTTCATTTTTCCCTTGACAAATTTAGTTTACTTCTTATAATCTAACCAGTTAGTTATATAACCAACTAGTTAGATAAAGGAGTAGAAGGCCATGTCTGAATCTGGAAGTTCCGAGCCTGGAAGTATACGAAGAGGCAGAATGCACGATGCAGAAGGAACGCGCGAAATCATTCTTGATGCAGCCGAAACTGTGTTTGCAGAGCACGGCTTCGATGGGGCAAGAATTGACGCAATCGCCAAGGTTTCCGGCTACAACAAGAGCCTGATCTTTCAATACTTTGACGATAAGCTGGGTCTGTACGCGGCGGTGATTCGGCGCGCTGATGATCAAACCCGCGGTTGGCAAAATGAGGCGTTGAGTATGCTATTGGAGCAGGGAAGCACCATGGATGTTGAACAAATCAAGG